>JALQVQ010000046.1 GCA_023260315.1 Burkholderiaceae bacterium | reverse complement strand
GCCACCACAGGTTGGCGACGCGGCCAAAGGGCCATTGCTGCCAGCGCCGCAATGACCAACCCCAAGATGCCGGCGAGGTAGCGGTGGATCATTTCTTTCCAAGCTTTGGCTGCTTCCACCGGGGCATGGGGAAAAGCGGCCTGCGCTTCGTTCACCTCAGCATGGTTATCTGGAACACCTAGCAATTTCCCGTAGCACCCGGGCCAATCTGGGCAGCCCAAGCCTGCATCTGAGAGTCGAACATACGCGCCAAGGCTGATCACGCAAAATGCCAACGTGATAGCGAAAATTAGTATATTTTTTCTATTAATTAACAATTTTTAGTTCTCCAAATTTCCCGTCTAGTGGTAAACACCACCCTGAGTGTGCATCCTAATTGCTCAATAATCTATATTGATTTAGATCAAACCCTAAAGGCAATATAGATGAAGAAGTTGATGGCTGGCAGCATGGGCACGTTGGGTGTTCTGACTGAGGTGTCGATCAAGGTGTTGCCCGTCGCGCCCGCTGAGGCAAACCTCAAATTCAATTGCGACCAAGCGCAAGCGCTGTCCCTGATCAACACATGGGGAGGCCAGCCACTGCCCTTGAATGCCAGCGTTTGGAAACGTGACAAAACTGGTCGAGATTCATTGGTTGTTCGACTTCGTGGTGCTGTGGCAGCGGTCGATGCCGCGAGCGCCCGAATGGCCAGTGACGCTGCGGGTTACGGTATTTCTTGCGCCCATGTCACCACAGCTGAGGCTGAAGCGTTGTGGTTGTCGTGCCGTGAACAGACCCATCACTTCTTCACGCCACCTGCTGCAGACGCTTGCTTGTGGCGTTTGAGCGTGGCACAAACCGCGCCGGCCATGGCTGCGTTTTCGGATGCACTGGTCGAGTGGCATGGTGCGCTTCGTTGGGTATGGGCACCTGCCAGCGACGCCGAAAAAGTACGTCAGTTGGCAGAGGATGCAGGCGGCCATGCCACCTTGTTCCGTGTGAGCCAAGCCCATGGCGAGACCGATAAATCGGTTGGTGTGTTCCACCCCACGCCGTCTGCGACCAGTGGTATTGCCCAGCGCCTGCGCGAGCAGCTCGATCCAACGGGTGTGTTCAACACCCACCGCCTGTAAGAAGCCATGCAAACCAACCTAGCTCCCGAATACGCCGACCGTGCAGAAGGCCAAGCGGCGGAAGCCATTTTGCGAAAGTGTGTGCATTGTGGTTTTTGCACGGCGACTTGTCCCACCTACCAGCTACTGGGGGATGAGTTAGACGGGCCACGTGGTCGTATCTACCTTATCAAGCAAATGCTTGAGGGTGAGACGCCGACACGCAAAACCCAATCGCATTTGGATCGTTGCCTGACCTGCCGCAACTGTGAGTCAACTTGCCCCAGTGGTGTGCAATACGGTCATTTGGTGGATATTGGACGAAAGCTGGTCGACGAAAAAGTTGAGCGCCCGTTGGGCGAGCGACTGTTGCGCAGTGCATTGAAGGAGGGATTGCCTTCAAAAATGTTTGGGCCCGCAATGAAGCTGGGTCAATCAGTGCGGGCGATCTTGCCTGAGGCGCTGAAAG
>JALQVQ010000016.1 GCA_023260315.1 Burkholderiaceae bacterium | reverse complement strand
TTATCAAACCAATTAAAGAGGGAGAAATCGCATGAACAACCGCATCGCTAAACCACTTGCGAAAGATCATCAGCCCACATCACGACGACAGGTACTGACGCGTTTGGCGTTGATACCGGCCGTGATCGGCACTCCTGTCTTGTTGGCCGGTTGCGCAGGCCCACAAGTGACGGATTACGCGGATCAGTCACCCAAACTTGACCTGCGCGAATACTTCAATGGCACCGTTGATGCGTGGGGTATGTTCACCGATCGAAGTGGGGCGGTGGTGAAGCGCTTCAAGGTGGTCATGGACTGCAAGTGGACCGGTAACGAGGGGGTGTTAGACGAGGCCTTCACCTATGCCGATGGCACCACCCAGCGGCGGATCTGGCGTCTAACGGCTGGGCCCGACGGTCGCTTCACTGGTCGTGCCGATGACGTGATTGGCGAGGCCTCTGGCCAGACCAGTGGCAACGCATTTCGCTGGGGCTACACGCTGGCGCTACCGGTTGATGGTCGGACATGGCATGTCCAGTTCGATGATTGGATGTTCCTGATGGATGACCAAGTCATGGTCAACAAAGCGGTCATGAGCAAATGGGGCATCACCTTGGGCGAGGTCACGCTGTTCTTCCAGCGCCGAACCTAACCCAAAGCTGAACTAACTCAGGGCTTTGCAGCAACCACGGTTACTTCGAAGCGCAGCTCGGGGCGAGCCAGCGCCGCTTCCACCGTGGTGCGCGCGGGCGCGCAGCCCTCGGGCAGCCAGGCGTCCCACACCGCGTTCATCTCGGCAAACTCAGCCATGTCGCTGATATGAATCAGCGCGCTCAGCAGGTGCGACTTGTTGCTACCCACTTCTGCCAACAGCGCGTCGACGCGGCTCAGCGCCTCTTGCGTTTGTTCCGCCATGGTGACGGCGTCTGAGCCCCCCGATGTCTGGCCACACAAGTAAATCGTATCGCCGTGAACAACGGTTTTGCTCATCCGTGTTTGGGTGTGCAGTCGTGTAATTGCAGTCATTTAATCAGCTATCAAAGTTAAGAGTCGAGGTTAATCGTTGTCGCCCGCTGTGCTGCCTGCGCCGGCGCGCGATGCGTCGCTGGCAGGAACCAAAGTACGGTGTGCCATCAACTCGAGGGCGGACCATTCGCTCGGCGCAATGGGTTGAGCCAGTGCGCTTTTTCGCCAAACGCCGTAGCCCATCGTCGCGACCTCAGCTGGCGTTGCGCGGCGTAGCACCAATTGCGCCACCACGTCTTCACCGGCGACGCTATCGTCGGTTCGCGCCAGTGGCAAGTGACCCTTGATCGTGCCGGTGGGCGCGAACAGCAGGTGCTCATGCGCACCGCTCATCACCAAAGGTACACCAGATAAAAAAGCCGCCCGCGCCACGAATGGCACGAGTAGTAAAGGGTTACGGACCTGCTGTAACGTCAGCGGCCATTGCTCGTCGAGCGAGGCGTGGTCAAGCACACTTGCACCCGCAATCAGCGGGCACAACGCCCCAGCGGCGGCAGCCCAGGTGCCATCCCGTAACTGGGGGCACAGCTCATTGAAGCTCATGCCGTCATTGGACCGAAGCAGCGCGTTCAAGGCGCTGACGCCCGGTTGCTGGTGAGCATGCAACCAGCGCACAGCTTTACCCGCCTCCTCGGCAAGACCCCAGCTCAGACCGGCACCGCGTGCTGCGCGTTTGCTCAGAGCCTCAATTTCTGCCAGCGAATACCGGGGAACGGTTGTGCCTGCGGCATCAGTGGCATCATTTAATTGTGTCGTGCTGCTCGCTGTTACGCGTTTGCAAATGTCAGCGGGTAATGGGGCGTCTTGGTACAGGCTGATACGCACCCAGCGGTCACTACGGGGGTCAAATTTGGTGGCGCCAAAAAATGCCAACTTACAGCGCAACAAGTCAATGGGCAGCATGTCGGCGCCCACCAAGTTGTCTTGAATTTCAGCATAGGGGTAGCACGCACTGATTTGCGCCCGTCGTACCGCTAGCCGGTGTTCAGGGTGCGCCAGCAAAAATTCGGCGACGTGTGCGTAACCACCTCGTTGCAAATCGGCTTGCAACGCTTTGATGTGTTTGGCGCTGCACAGCGGTAACTCCAACTCAGCTCCGCCCTCGGTGAAGCGTTCACCTAAACGGGGCTCTAACTTTTCTTCTGACACATACCAAAAGCGGGCCTCAGAGGCCTCTGAGTCATAGGTGATGTCGTTTACCCACGGGTAATGCTCATTCAAAATACCAACCAACTCGCTCAGCGGCATCTGGCCGTTGATACTGAAGCTGGCACCCTCATCCACACCCATTTGCTCGGCTAAGTCGTCCACCAATGCACCAAAGGGCTCGATCAGCAGGGCGGCTAATTGCTCTTGGCCCTCAAAGCCTAATTGCGCTTCACCCCAGGTGAACAGGGCGTTCCACGGACGGGGTTGTTTAAAGTCAAAGTCAGACACATGGGCAGTCAGAGCGGCCATATCTTGGCGCAAAGCAGCCA
>JALQVQ010000297.1 GCA_023260315.1 Burkholderiaceae bacterium | reverse complement strand
CTGAACCCGCGGCTGTCGCCGCAACAACTGACTTGGATCGTGAACCACGCTGGCGACGAAGTCGTTTGTTTTGACACCACGTTCCTACCGCTGGTGGAGGCCGTTTGCGATCAGTGTCCCACCGTAAAGCACTGGATTGCTTATGCGGCGGGAGACCAATTGCCGGCGACGACCAAAATCAAAAATCTGCTGTCTTACGAGGCCCTGTTGGAGGCGTCATCAGAGGTCTACGAATGGCCCATCTTTGACGAGCAAAGTGCGTCGAGCATGTGCTACACGAGTGGCACAACCGGTAATCCGAAGGGCGTGCTTTACAGCCACCGATCAACGATCATTCATGCGCTGGCAGCGGGTTTGCCAGACACCCTGAACCTCTCGGCAAGAGACAGCGTCTTACCCGTCGTACCGATGTTCCACGTCAATGCATGGGGTATTCCGTACACTGCCGCATTGGTCGGCTGCAAATTGGTCTTTCCGGGCCCTGCGATGGACGGCCAGTCCGTTTATGACCTCATTGAAGGCGAGGGCGTGACGATGGCCGCCGGCGTGCCGACGGTGTGGCAGATGCTGTTGGCACACATGGATAAAGAAGGCAAACGCTTCAGCACCTTGAAGCGCACCGTGATTGGTGGTTCAGCCTGCCCACCCGCCATGTACGACCGATTTGTCGATCAATTCGGGGTCCAGGTGTTGCATGCCTGGGGCATGACCGAGATGTCTCCTTTGGGGACCGTTGGCGTACTGAAAAACCAGTCTGGCGACCCACAAACGCAGCGTGCGCAGCTGCTCAAGCAGGGGCGCCCGGTGTTTGGTGTTGATATGAAGATCGTCGACGATGCAGGGCAAACTCAGGCTTGGGATGGCAAAGCCACCGGTAATTTGCTGGTCCGTGGCCCGTGGATTTTGTCTGACTACTATGAATCCGGACACGGCAGCCCTTTGGTCGACGGGTGGTTCCCAACGGGTGACGTGGCGACCATCGATCCGCAGGGCTTCATGCAAATCACTGATCGCTCCAAGGATGTCATCAAGTCGGGTGGCGAATGGATCAGTTCGATTGACATTGAAAACATCGCCATGGCATTCCCGGGGGTGATGATGGCTGCTTGTATCGGCGTGCCACACCCAAAGTGGGATGAACGTCCGATCATCGTCGTGGTTCGCAAACCCGACACCGACGTTGATAAGGCGGCACTGCTTGCGTCCTACGAGGGCAAAGTCGCAAAGTGGCAAACACCAGATGACGTCGTATTTGTCGAGGCGATCCCGTTGGGCGCTACGGGAAAAATGCAGAAGATGGTGTTGCGCGAGCAGCTGAAAGACTACCAACTCCCCAACACCTGACCAGCGCCCGAGGCAGGATACGCCCATGGAATGGCTGGTCATCGCGCTTCTCAACGGCGTCAGTTTTGGCCTGCTTTTATTTTTGCTGAGCGCGGGGCTCACGCTCACGCTCAGCCTCATGGGCATACTCAACTTCGCACACGCGAGTTTTTATATGCTGGGTGCTTACGCAGCGTTCAGCCTCAGCCAATGGGTTGGTTTCTTCCCCGCGATGATTGTGGCGCCGCTGCTGGTTGGGTTGTTCGGCGCATGGGTTGAAGCGTTTCTCCGCCACCGTGCCAAGAGCAAAGGCCATGTGCCTGAGCTGTTGCTAACGTTTGGCGTCGCCATGCTGGTGACCGAAGGCGTGCAGCTTGTGTGGGGCCGTGGCCCAGTGGACTACCGTATTCCCGACATTTTCGACGGCGTGTTCCTGTCTGTGTACGGGCATCATTTTTCAAACTACCGTGCCTTCATGATGGCCATCTCGCTCTCGGTGGCCGTGGCGATTTGGATCGCTCGATACCGAACGCGCATCGGTCTGCT
>JALQVQ010000220.1 GCA_023260315.1 Burkholderiaceae bacterium | reverse complement strand
TGGTGCTACTTCTTCTGTAGGTAATACTTGTTCTTCTTCTAATTCGTCCATAACACTGTTTTAAATATTAGAAACCAAATTGACTAACATAACCAGCAGGTCTAACAGATGTTTTCAACTCAGGATTAGGGTATGGTTTTTTGAGCGGTGGTACTCACTGTTGATTCCTTAAGAATTAAAAAGAATAAACAGTTTATATGGTTTAAATGAAAACACCTAATGTCATATATGTCATGGCTTTGTCACAAACTCACCAATTGGCCGTGTCGCGGGACCAGCTGACAACACCACCACGCGGTCGGACATCGCGATGGCTTCGTCCAGGTCATGCGTGATGAAGAGCACCGCCTTACGCTTGGCCTGCCACAACGCCAACACCTCGTTTTCCATGAGTTGACGCGTTTGAATGTCTAACGCCGAGAAGGGCTCATCCATCAAGATGATGTCTGGATCAAGAATCAGCGTTTGCGCCAGCGCGGTGCGCTTGCGCATACCACCTGACATTTGGTGCGGATAGCGGTTCTCAAAGCCCCCTAAACCCACGCGCTTGAGCCATTCACCGGCCGCTTTTGCTGCCTCAGCCTCACTGACGCCCCGGAATTCCAACCCTGCGGCAACGTTAGCTATCGCATTACGCCAAGGCATGAGGGCCTCTGCTTGGAACATATAACCTGCCCGGGCATTGATGCCCTTGAGGGGCTCTCCAAACACCTCCACACTGCCGGACGAGGGCTCCAACAAACCCGCCGCTACGTTGAGTAGCGTGGATTTACCGCAGCCCGTCGGACCGACGACGGACACAAACTCACCAGGCGCCACGTGTAACGTCGTGTCACCAACGGCGATGTACCGTTCACCCGCTCGCTCATTGGAGGCGAACACGCATGAGATGCCATTGAACGCCAATGCAGGCGCCTGATTGTTTGTAGTCATCATTTACTTAGGAGCGCGTTTGACGAATTCGTTGGTGAAGGTTCGGTTGAGATCAATCGCGTCAGCCTTGATTTTGTCGTCAAAGGCCACCAAGGACTTCAGCGCTGTCTTGGTGCCTTCCTCAGAAATCATGCCGTCGGGTGACATCGCCTCCTTCAAGCTGTTGAAGGTCAACTTGTAAAGCTCAGGGTCGCCCATGCTGTAGCTGGCGGGGACTGTTTTGAGGACGTCATCAGCGCTGGCCTGCTGAATCCAACGAGCGGCTTTGACCATCGCGTTGGTCATACCTTGCACGGTTTTGGGGTTGGCCTTGATAAAAGTTTCAGGCGCATAAAGTGAACCGGCGGGCATGTCGCCGCCGAATACCTCACGTGTGGCTGACATCTTGCGCGTATCGACCAAAACCTTGATCGCACCATCGCGCTCCAATGAGGAAATCACTGGGTCAAGGTTCGCGATCGCGTCAATCTGACCTGTCTTCATAGCAGCCACGGCGCCAGAACCCGCGCCCACACCAATGAACGACACCTCTTTTGAGTTAACGCCTGCGCCGTCCAACACGAAGCTAGCGACCATGTTGGTCGAGGAGCCTGGCGCGGTCACACCGATCTTTTTACCTCGTAAGTCGGCCAAGGTTTTGTAATTAGGCATGGTCTTTGTCGAGACGGCCAACACAATTTGGGGCGCGCGCGCTTGCTGCACAAACGCAGTGAAATACTGTTTCTTCCCTTGTAATTTAATGGTGTGCTCATAGGCACCTGACACCACATCAGCAGAGCCGCCAACGACGGCTTGCAACGCCTTAGAACCGCCTGCAAAGTCAACAATCTCGACGTTGACCCCTTCTTCCTTAAAGTAGCCACGCTGCTCGGCAATAGTCAAAGGCAGGTAATAAAACAGCGATTTACCGCCAACGGCGATCGTCACTTTTTCGACCTCTGCTTGGGCAGCGCCTTGGAACGCCATCAACGCAACTGCGGTGGTTAGGCCAATAGCAAAACGTCTTGTGAATTTCATTGTTGTCTCCCAATTCGTGATAAAAGTTTGTGTTTGGTTTCGTCAATTTGAGATTTGACTCTCGGAATCTATAAAGAATTTAGGCTGACGCGAGTCACCTAGGTGAAACCATAACCCCCCCCTATTACCGTGAGGAATTTCCTGTGCTTACTTTCGCGCTCGCCGTGTTTTTTTTGATTATCACGCCCGGGCCTGGCGTGCTATCGGTCGCGGGCGTGGGCGCCTCTTTTGGGGCGAGGCCGGGTGCGCGCTACATCGCGGGGTTGTTCATTGGCACCAATTTAGTCGGATTGGCGGTGGTCTCAGGACTTGCC
>JALQVQ010000115.1 GCA_023260315.1 Burkholderiaceae bacterium | reverse complement strand
CCAAAGTAACCGGCCAGACCACCGCAAAAACGGGGCATATCTGGCTGACTGGCGACCTTGAAGCGCTGCTGGTAGCCAGCTACAAAATCAAGGGGGTTGCCGCGATGGGTTTCGGTCACGACCCCATCCGTCACCACCTCCGTTTGTGCCGCGTCACCAAAACCGGTCGCGCGTAACAGGGTGCGGGCGGGTAAGCCAATGAAACTGTAGCGGCCAAAACGCTCACCACCCACCACCGACTCGAGCAAGAAACTGTAACGACCGCCATCCTGAACATGCGCCAGCTTGAGGTAAAGCGACAGCGGGGTTTCCAAGTCGGCAAAGGCCTGGGCAATGAGCGGAATGCGGTTGTAACCTTGACTGGCCAAGGCATCAAATTCTGTTTGCGTCAACATGCTTATCTCACCTGTCTAAAAATCGGGTTCACTGGCACTTAGCCGCCTCGATGTGGCGTGAACCGCGATGGTCTATCTGTGCGGGGTAACGCGAGCCGCGTGAGCCCCGGAGTCCGAATACGGCATTCAGCCGCGCTGCACTCGGCTACGCCAAGACCAGGCTCCCCGGTCGTTGCAACCTGAGGTGATGGATCGGTGAAAAAACATAGCGTTGAGTGTAGCGCAAGGCATGCCCTAGCCGGGTGGCCTAGTGCGTGCGCTCCCAAAACTGAACCAAGGTTTCAAAGTCATCGGCGTGGAGCACCGCGGGTAACCCGTGAATGGGCAAACCGTGGTTGTAACCCCATGACAAGAGCGCGGCATCCATGCCCGCCGCCAGCGCCGCGTGCGCATCGGTATGGCTGTCGCCAACCATCAGGGACCGAGTCACCGGCACGCCCAGCGCGGTACACGCGGTCTGCAAGGGTAAGGCGTGTGGTTTGCGCTCGGCAAGGGTGTCGCCACCCCACACAAAGTCACCAAAATAGCCATCGAGTCCCTTCAGAGCCAACAACTGCCGGGCATGCGCCTCGGGCTTGTTGGTCACACAGGCGAGCCGGACACCGCGATCACGCCAAAGGGCCAACCCGGCATCAACGCCGGGAAATGTGGCACTGTGCTGGCCGTTAATAACCCCGTAGTGGTGGTAAAAGCCCGCTCGCAGAGACGCCAAATCAGACTCGGGCAACCCGGCATACAGACGCGCCTCATTGATCAGGTGCGGGCCCCCACGCCCGACCCAGCTGCGGACAACATCGGCGGGTACCGCTTCACTGCCAACGGCCTGAAGGGTGTTGTTCATGGCAACCACGAAGTCGCCGATCGTGTCGACCATCGTGCCGTCAAGATCCAGCAAAACCGCCTGATAGCGGGGTGATGAGCCGCTCATGCGAGCGCTGCGCGCATGTCGCGAATGACGCTGGCGTAGTCCGGTTTGCCAAAAATGGCGCTGCCGGCCACAAATGTGTCTGCGCCCGCCGCGGCGATGCGCGCGATGTTGTCGGTTTTCACGCCGCCGTCCACCTCGAGGCGAATGTCTTTGCCACACGCATCAATGCGTTTGCGCACGTCTTCAATTTTGCGCAGCGCACTGTCGATGAAACTTTGACCGCCGAAACCGGGGTTCACGCTCATGATCAAGACCAGATCGATGTCATCAATGACCCAGTCCAGCACATCCAACGGCTCGGCGGGGTTGAAGGTCAGCCCCACCTTCACGCCATGCCCCTTGAGGGCCTGGATGCTCCGGTGCACGTGTGTCGAGGCATCGGGATGAAAGCTCACCAGGTCAGCGCCAGCTTGTGCAAACGCGGCGGCCAACGCATCAACCGGACTGACCATCAGGTGCACATCGATTGGGATGGCGACGCCTTCGGGGGTTTTCGCGTGCGGCTTCAGCGCTTCGCACACCATCGGTCCAAACGTGAGGTTGGGCACGTAATGGTTGTCCATCACGTCGAAATGAATCCAATCAGCACCCGCAACAATGACGTCCCGCACCTCTTGGCCGAGGTTCGCAAAATCAGCAGACAAAATAGAGGGGGCAATACGGTAGGTCTTGGTTGTCATGATGCGTAGGAAATAAATTTGCAGCGCATATTGTCGCAGTCTTCCGAACGGTTCGGTTCACGGCTAATATTAGCCAATGGCTTCTTCATACTCTGTCCGAATTTCAGCGGCGCCCCACTTTATAGAGGCCCAGTCCAAACCTGAACAGGGCCTGTATACCTTCGCCTACACGATCACGGTGGCCAATGAGGGCAATGTTGCGGTTCAGTTGATCGCCCGGCATTGGGATATTGAGGATGCGACGGGGCAAATTGAGACCGTTGACGGCCTCGGTGTTGTGGGCAAACAACCGCTGCTGCAGCCCGGCGAATCCTTTGAGTACACCAGCGGCGCGCAACTCCGAACATCTGCCGGCATGATGAGCGGTTTCTTCTTTTTCGTCGCCGTCGATGGCACGCGCTTCGAAACCACGGTGCCACCTTTTGTACTCCAAGCGGCGGGCACGGCGCCAGGTTTGCTGCACTGAAGCCTTCACGGCGCCCTAACCGTCGCCCCGATTAAGGGAGGCGGACCCTCCCCTTTTTTTGCGATCCTGAATCTATGGAATTTCTTCCGACGTTTCCCCTGCAAGTCACCACCCTGTTTTTCTTTGGCTTTTTGCTCTTTTGCGGTGCCTTGGGGGGCTATTTGGCGCACCGAGTGCCATGGATTCCGAGTATCACGGGCTTCATGCTCGTTGGTCTGCTGGCGGGGCCAAATGGCCTGAACCTGTTTGGCTTCGAGACGCTTGAGCGCGCAAAAATTGTGATTGATATCGCGCTGGCGCTGATTTTGTACCGCCTCGGACTATCCATCGATCTGCGAGCGGTTCTGAAAGACAAGGCCTTATTGGTCGTGTCATTTGTCGAAAGTGGCCTCACCTTTGCCGCCGTTTACTTTGCATTGACCTGGTTTGGCGTTCCCAAACTGCCCGGCGCCGTGATCGCAGCCATTGCCATCTCATCCTCGCCCGCGGTGCTGATTCACGTCGCCCACGAGCTGGGCGCAGAAGGCATCACAACCGACCGATCAGAGGCGTTGGTGGCACTCAACAACGTCTTTGCTTTTTTGGTGTTTGCCGCGCTGCTGCCATTGCTCTACTTTGAGAACAACGCGCCCCTCAGCACCATGGTTGGCGGCCCGGCTTATCAGCTGCTGGGGTCAACGCTGCTCGGTGGTTTGATGGGGTACGCCTTGCACCGCGTGGCAAGCATCACGAAGGACGCATCGCAATACAGCTTGGTATTGGTGGTGGGCGCTGTGAGCATGACACTCGGACTGGCCATCACCTTTGAATTGTCGGTCCTGTTTGCGCCGCTGGTTTTAGGTACGGTGGTCAGCAGCCTTGAGCGAGAGGATCTCCTCGCAGACATGGAATTTGGCCCCGCCTTTGAATTGTTTTTCGTTGCGCTGTTCGTTTACGCTGGCGCGAATTTGCACCTCAAAGAAATGCTGGCATTTGCACCAGCCGCACTCGTTTTCGTGGGCGCCCGCAGCATCGCCAAATGGGTTGGCGTTGCCGCCACAGGGGCAATAGTCGGTTGGTCGCGGACCACCAACTTGAACGCAGGTTTGGTTTTATTGCCCATGGCCGGCATGGCCATCGGCCTGGCCAACACGACCACGGCACAGTTTCCTTACTCGGGCTCAGTGGTGGCATCGGTGGTGTTTGCCGCAGTTGCGATTTTTGAGACCTTAGGCCCACCCGTCGTCGCACGTGCGCTGTATTGGTCGGGCGATGCCAATGACCACAAACGCACAAGCGACAATGTGACCGACCCCCAACCAGCGCCAGACGCCCAAACCTAGCCCCGCAACCGATAACCGCATCCGCCATGAATGAGTTTGAATTAATTCAACGTCATTTTGTAACCCCCAACACCTTGGGGGCGGGCGCCATGCGGGCGCCCCACGTGCTGCTCGGCCCTGGTGATGATTGCGCCCTCATCCAACATACGGCGGGGCTGGCGCAAGCGGTCTCCAGCGACATGTTGGTTGCAGGGCGGCACTTCTTTGAAGACACCGATCCCGCATCGCTCGGGCACAAAGCGCTCGCGGTCAACCTCAGTGATTTAGCGGCGATGGGCGCGAAGCCGCGCAGTTTTACGCTCGCATTGGCGTTACCCACCGTTGATGATGCGTGGGTTGGCGCCTTTTCACGCGGCCTATTGCGACTCGCAGACACGCACCAGTGCGCGCTGATCGGCGGTGACATCACACGCGGGCCCCTCACGATCGCCATTACTGTCATGGGCGATGTCCCACTCGCCGAGGCCTTGCGACGCGACGGCGCACAGGCAGGCGATGACATCTATGTCTCGGGCACCCTCGGTGATGCGGCCTTGGCGCTGTCTTGGGCGCTGGATGACCCCCGCACGGCTGCGGCCAAAGCGACCTTGAGCGCAACAGATCGCGCGGCCGTCGTCGAGCGCATGACAGCACCCACACCACGGGTTGCGCTGGGGCTTGCACTTCGCGGCGTGGCCTCCGCCGCGATGGACGTGAGCGACGGCATCGCCGGTGACCTGCGCCACCTGCTGGCAGCGAGTCGGTGCGGCGCGACGATTCAAGTCGATGCACTCCCCGTCAGCGCCGCGGTCCGGGATCTACCCATTGAGGTCAGGCGGCAGTTTGCGTTCGCAGGCGGTGACGATTACGAGATTCTGTTCACTGCACCGCCGACGGCGGCGCCGCACTTGCAAGCCCTGTGCCCAAAACTTGGTGTCAAAATAACCCGTATCGGACAGATCCTTGCGGACACCACACTCACGCTGGTTGATGCCAACGGGCAATCTGTTACAAATTCGTACCGGGGCTTTGATCACTTTCCCTCATGAGCGACGCCACTGAAGAAACCACCGCACCGCCCATCGGTCGCCCGACTTGGGGCTTCATGGCGGGGCATCCCGCCCGTTGGCTGGCGCTCGGTTTTGGCTCGGGTCTCACACGCTTCGCGCCGGGCACCGTGGGAACTTTGTGGGCGTGGGTGGCATTTTTAGCGCTCTATCCTTTCCTGTCGAATACCCATTGGTTTTGGCTTATCTTTGGCGGCTTCGCCATTGGCTGTTGGGCGTGTAAAACCTGCGCCATCCACATGCAGGTGACCGATTCTGGCCATATGGTGTGGGATGAGGTGATCGCGTTTTGGCTCGTCCTGTGGCTGATCATGCCGGCTGGATTTACGGCGCAATTGTTGGCGTTTGGTTTGTTTCGATTTTTTGACGCCGTCAAATTTGGCCCGACGCGCTGGGCCGATCAAACGTTTAAAGGCTTTGGGTGGCGCGGCGGATTCGGCGTCATGTTTGACGACATCGTTGCGGCCGGGCTCACTCTGCTCGTCTGGGCATTGGGCATTCAATGGTTTCCAGAATTTTGGCCCCGCTGATCATGACTGACCTCGTATGACTGACCTCGCACGACAAACGGCAAATGCCGTTGCCAGTATTGCCGCACAGCTAACGGCGAGGGGGCTTTACATGGTCACCGCCGAGAGTTGCACGGGGGGCGGTATCGCCGCAGCTTGCACCGACCTATCCGGATCAAGCGCCTGGTTTGAGCGTGGCTGGGTGACTTACGCCAACGCCGCGAAGACGCAAGAACTCGGTGTCGCTGAATCTCTTATTCAAACCCATGGCGCTGTGAGCGAGCCGGTGGCTGCGGCCATGGCGCGTGGTGCGCAAGCACGGGCGGGGGTTGGCGTCAGTGTTGCAACAACGGGGGTCGCGGGCCCGACAGGTGGCACTGCGGCGAAGCCGGTGGGTTTGGTTTGGTTTGCTTGGTGTGTGGGTGACCAACTCTGGACGGAGCAACAGATTTTTTCAGGCGATCGCGCCGCCATACGCGCCGCTGCCGTGGCACACGCGCTGAGTCAACTTCAGAAGCAACTCGCTCAACACAACTGAAAGGCCGCACATGACGTGGTTCAGTCCTTTTGAATCGCTGACCCTACGCATTGACGGCGAGCAGGTCTTTCTTCGGCACTCACCCGCCAGTGATCGACAAAAGCCCGCTTTGTTGCTGCTACATGGTTTTCCGCAAACGCACGCCATGTGGCACCGCGTGGCCCAGGGACTGAAACAAGATTTCTTTTTGGTCATGCCCGACTTGCGCGGCTATGGCGCCAGCAGCGCACCACCGGCGCAGCCGGACCAAAGCCACATGTCAAAACGGGCGATGGCACAGGCCATGGTGTCCGCGATGGCACAGCTCGGCATCGAACGCTTCGCGCTGTGCGGACACGACCGTGGCGCCCGCGTGGCGCACCGAATGGCGCTTGACCACCCGGCTGCCGTTTCGCAACTGTGTGTGATGGACATCGCGCCCACGCTTGATATGTATGCCGCGACCGACATGGCCTTTGCCCGCGCGTATTACCACTGGTTTCACTTGATTCAACCAGCCCCGATACCCGAACAAATGATTGGCGGCAGTCCAATCACTTACCTGCACAGCAAGTTAGGCGGCTGGGGTACCGGCGG
>JALQVQ010000089.1 GCA_023260315.1 Burkholderiaceae bacterium | reverse complement strand
TATTTCTTGAGTGACATGTTCGGCACTTGTATTAACAATAAAATCAAATTCTTCTACATACTTATACAACGACATGCACATTGTTCTGATTACGATTGCATTTGTACCAATCGGGCTGAAACAGTACGGCGGGATGACAGCAAAGCCGAGGCTCGCGTACAAGCCGCGCACGGTTTCACTCTCGTCCAGCGTGTCGAGCAATAAGCTGTCATACCCGGCTACGGCGGCTGCTGTGATGCACTGCTCGATCAGCTGCCGGCCCAACCCCAAGCCCCTAAACCGCTTTTGTACAAAAAGTCGCTTGACCTCGGCGGCATTTGCATAATCGCAGGGCGGCGCAGCGCGAAACGCGCAACAGCCCACCGCTTGTTCTGACACGCGTACGAGCAAGAGACCGCCCGAGGGGGGCGCATACGGACCCGGCAGGGTGGCAAGTTCGGTCTCAAGAGCCTGGAATCCCAGGTCGACTGGCGAGGTGTCGCCGAAAGCCGCAATGAGATCTCGGGCCTCAGTGAGAGAAGCGCCGTCCGATACCCACTCAAAAACCACGGATCGTTCTGTATCTCCTGTCATCGACGCATCATAGCGCCAATGCCGAAATCAGCCAAAACGACTGACCATGCCAGCAACGGCTGCGGCACATGCCGCCCAGATCACCAACGCCAGGGCCCTCTGCGCCCAGCCGTCACGTGATGCGGGGGTGTTGATCGGCATCTCGTCCAGACTGTGGTCACCTGTCACCATCGCACGCACAAGGTTTTGCTTTCGCCGCCATGCGTAAAACGCGATCGCACCCACATGAAGCAGCACCAACACCAACACGCCAACCTTGGTCACCTCTTTGTGAATCGATGTGAGTCGGCTCACCCATTCCCCATCGACCAAGCTGGCAAGCGGCCCTGCCATTGAGATGTCGTCATCGCTGAACAACCCCGTCGTGACCTGTGCGCCCAGCACTGTCAAAAGGGCCACGACGGACCAGGTGCCAGCGTGTCCATGGCCCACGTGCGAGGGTTCGCGGAGCCCGCCGCGTAAGGTTCTGAAAAACCCTTGAACTGACCAGCGGAAATGAGTGAAGCGCGACCAATACCCGCCAACAAGCCCCCAAACCACCCTGAATAAAAGCAGACTGGCAATGAAATAACCGATTCGAAAATGCCAACTCAGTGCGTCATCGACGTTTGCGGTAATGAACATCCCGATGACACTCCCAACCAATAGCCAATGAAACAGCCGTGTCGGCAAATCCCAAACGCGGATTGAACGCATATAAACTCCAAAAAAATCGCAACATTGACAAACAACAAATCCCTTCAAAACCATTTGCTTTTGAAAAGACCGCTAAAGTAAAAGCGTTCTAAAAACCATCACCTCAACAAGGAACCACCATGTCTCGCATAACGCTTACACGCCTGCTGCCTGCTGCCTGCATTGCCGCATTGGCCATCGCGGCAACCCCGGCCAACGCCCAGTTTAAAAACGCCAAGCATGCGGTCGAGTACCGTCAAGGGGCTTTTAAAGTCATGGCGCTGCATTTTAGTAACATCGGTGCGATGGTCAACGGTAAAAAACCGTTCGACGCGGCGCAAGCGGCCTTCGATGCCAATGTGGTTCAAACGATTAGCGCCTTGCCTTGGGTCGCTTTCGGTGACGACACCGAGTCGCTTAACTCTGACGCACGCCCTGAAATTTGGTTAGAAAAAGACAAGTTTCTCGCTGCGTCGAAGAAGTTACAAACCGCAACGGCCACCCTTGCTGAGACGGCTCGCACAGGCGATGCCGCGAAACTGAAAGTCGCTTTCGGTGAAACAGCCCGTTCATGCAAGGCATGTCACGACGCATATAAAAACTAAGAAGCCCGGCCCTACGCAGGTTGGGCCAAGAGCGTTTCGACCAATGTATGCAAGGCCTCGAAATTGGGAGGGCCGACGAACGATTTAACAATCTCACCTTTTTTGTTCACAATAAAGGTGGTTGGTGTTAACTTGATATCGCCCCACTCTTTTGCGATGGCCCCGTCTTTGTCGAGCGCAACCAAGAATGGCAACGCACGCGTGGTGGCAAAATTGACGACGTAGGTCACCGGGTCGTAGCTCATTGCGACCGCAACGGTCTCGAAACCCCGATCCTTAAACTGCTGGTGCATAGCGATGAGCTCGGGCATTTCCGCCACACAACTGGTGCAACTGGTCGCCCAAAAATTCACGAGGACCACTTGCC
>JALQVQ010000071.1 GCA_023260315.1 Burkholderiaceae bacterium | reverse complement strand
GGCTGCCTTAGCGGCTGCGATTGCTTCGTCTGAAGTTTCTCCGTATGCAGCGGAAACCTTTTGAAGTTCTATAACCGCTTCTTTATATTGCGCCTTTAGGCTTTTAGTGTTATCTTGAATTTCTAATTCAATAGTTCTTTTTGGCGAGCTGTTTCCTACTGCTTCATGCCCCGTGTCATCGTCGGGTCGTTTGTGCCTTTGGCGCTGATGATGGCGGCAATCGTCGGTGTTGGATATTTTTACTGGGAAAGCGGCGTGGCGCAGATCACGGTCTGGCTTCAGGACACCGAACTCACCCAAGGCGCCTTGGGCTGGCTCGACAGCGTTGGCTGGTCGGGCCTGCGCACCGTCGTCGCACCGCTGATTTTGTTGTTTGCGTTCACCCCAATCGTTGTTGTGATCACCTTGTTGCTGGTGGCCACATTCATGACACCCGTCATGCTGAACTTGGTTGCGTCTCGGCGCTTTGCTCGGCTTGAGAAGCGTCATGGCGCGAGTGTGTTTTCGAGCGTTCTGTGGTCGGCTGTGTCGACGGTTGCTGCCATCGGCTTGTTGGTGGCGTCCATCCCGTTATGGTTCATACCGCCGCTCATTTTGTTCTTGCCACCGCTCATCTGGGGCTGGCTGACCTACCGCGTGTATGCCTTCGACGCGCTCGCCGATCACGCGTCGCGTTTTGAGCGCGAGCAGATCTTCAAGCGCCACCGTCTCAACCTCCTCATCATGGGGGTGACCACCGGTTACTTTGGTGCTGCACCGAGTCTGCTTTGGGCCTCTGGTGCCGTGTTCATTGCAATGGCCCCCGTTTTGGTGCCGCTTGCGATCTGGATTTACACCCTGGTGTTTGCGTTTTCGTCGCTTTGGTTTTCACACTATTGCTTGGCTGTTCTCGATGGCATGCGCCAGAGTGAGCCTGCACCGGTCGACCCCAACGTGATTGATGTCGAGGATGTAACCGACCTCGGTGACAAGCCCCCTGAACTGACCAAAGAATAGCGCCATGAAACCCACGTTTTCCGCTCTCATCATCGGTGATGAGATTTTGTCTGGTAAGCGCGAGGACAAGCACCTCAGCAAACTCATCGCCATCCTCGCGGATCGCGGCCTGTCGCTCGCTTATGCGAATTACGTGGGTGATGATCCCGACCGCATCACCGCCACCATCGCCAGTATGGCGGCCAGTGGTGATGTGGTCTTCTCCTTCGGCGGCATCGGCGCGACCCCTGACGACTACACCCGCCAGTGTGCCGCGAAGGCATTGGGGCGTGCGTTGGTGCTGCATCCAGAGGCAAAAGTACTCATCGAGCAGCGCATGGCGGAAACAGCGATTGAGCGTGGTGAAATTTACGACCCCCAAAACCCGGACAACATCCACCGCCTCAACATGGGCGTGTTCCCCACCGACGCAGCCATCATTCCCAACAGCTACAACCGCATCCCGGGTTTTAGTGTCCAGACCACGTCGAGCGGGCACATGTATTTCGTACCTGGATTTCCCGTGATGGCGTGGCCCATGGTTGAGTGGGTTTTGGATACGCATTACAGCGCGTACTTTGAGCGTGGTTCTTGGCAGGAGCGCTCCTACGTGGTCTACGGCGCAATGGAGGCATCCCTTACGCCTCTGATGTTGCAGCTTGAGTCTTGCCACCCCGCCATAAAAGTATTCAGTCTGCCAAGCGTCGATCATCCGGTGCATGGTCGGCATGTCGAGTTAGGCGTGAAAGGTCCCATGGCTGCCGTGACCGCCGCCTTTGCAGAAATGGAGCAGGCGCTTCAGGGCATGCAAATGAAGCTGGGCCCTCAGTTGACCCGGGGCCATTGAGACGCCTGGAAGAGCTGGTACCCTATTTTGGTGCAAATGCACCGAGTTGGTGCAGAGTGCACCAAAAAAGTGCTACACTTGTCGCGGAAAACGGGCGCAGCGCGATTTAAAAATCAAAGCGCGGCCCGAAAGTCATTGATTCACCGATAGACTTCCCGAGGTGCGTATGGCGCGAGAAGGTGGCATAGAACCTGCTAAACCTTTGGCATCCACCGCTCATCCCCGCCTCAATGCATGGTGCGCGAGGCAAGAGATTTGATTTTCAACCTTCCAGGAGATTTCTGATGGCCAAGACCGTCGCAGATGTGATGCAAATGGTGAAAGACAACGACATCAAGTTCGTTGATTTCCGTTTTACCGATACCCGTGGTAAGTGGCAGCACATTACCGCCCCCGTTTCTCAGTTCAATGAGAGCAAATTTGAAGAGGGCCAAGCCTTCGACGGCTCATCCATCGCAGGCTGGAAGGGTATTGAGGCATCCGACATGTTGTTGATGCCCGAGGCATCAACCGCCTTCATCGATCCCTTCTTCGAAGAGCCAACATTGGTACTCACCTGTGACGTGATCGAACCAACAGACGGCAAGGCATACGAGCGCGATCCCCGCTCGATCGCCAAGCGCGCCGAGACTTTCCTGAAGTCAACCGGTATTGGTGACACAGCCTTCTTCGGCCCTGAGCCAGAGTTCTTCTTGTTTGACGATGTGCGCTGGAGCTGCGAGCCCGGCAACTCGTTTTACGCCATTGACGAATACGAAGCGCCTTGGAACACCGGTGCCAAGCTGGAAGGTGGCAACCGTGGCCACCGTCCCCGCGTCAAAGGCGGCTACTTCCCCGTGCCACCCGTTGACAGCACCATGGATATGCGCAACGAGATGTGCCAGGTCCTCGAGTCCGTTGGCATTCCTGTCGAAGTGCACCACCACGAAGTGGCTGGCGCAGGCCAGTGCGAGATCGGTACCAAATTCTCAACACTCGTTGAGCGCGCGGACTGGACGCTGATGCAAAAGTACGTCATCCAAAACGTCGCCAACATCTACGGCAAAACAGCCACTTTCATGCCCAAGCCCTACCACGGCGATAACGGCTCAGGTATGCACGTTCACCAGTCAATCTGGAAAGACGGTAAGAACCTGTTCGCAGGCAACGGCTACGCAGGTCTGTCAGACACCGCCTTGTATTACATCGGCGGCATCATCAAGCACGCCCGCGCGTTAAATGCGATCACGAACCCCGGTACCAACAGCTACAAGCGCTTGGTTCCCCACTTCGAAGCGCCCGTGAAGTTGGCTTACTCTGCGAAAAACCGTTCAGCGTCTATTCGTATTCCTAACGTGGCGTCTGACAAAGCACGCCGTGTTGAGGCTCGTTTCCCCGATCCATTGTGCAACCCCTACCTTGGCTTTGCGGCTCTGTTGATGGCGGGTCTGGACGGTATCGAGAACAAGATCCATCCCGGAGAGGCGGCAACAAAGGACCTCTACCACTTGCCACCAGAGGAAGACAAGTTGGTGCCCACCGTCTGCTCAAGCTTGGATCAAGCGTTGGAAGCGTTGGACAAGGACCGCGCGTTCTTGACAAAGGGCGGTGTTTTCACTGACTCATGGATTGATGCTTACATCGAATTGAAGATGCAAGAAGTCACCCGCTCACGCGTTGAGGTATCACCTGTCGAATACGACATGTACTACAGCCTGTAAGCCTGTCGCACCGACGCAAAAAAGGGCGGTGTAGACCGCCCTTTTTTGTTTCAAAACTGTGTATGCCGCCCAAAAAGTCCAAACCGTCAGCGCCGACCATTGACGCATCAGTATCGCAGGATACTGCGCTTGCAGTGCTCGATACGCTGGCAACGTCCGTTGCTGTGGTCGACCTGCGTTCCCGGGTCAAGCGGCTTAACGCGGCCTTCGAGGATTTGCTGGGCATCTCCCGGCGTTTGGTGACAGGCACCAAACTAAGCCAATACTTCAGCGAGCCCGACCTGTTGACCCAGGCCATCGATGCTGCACGACAAGACGCTTTCACGGTTACACGCTTTGAGGCGTCGCTGCAACCTGAGCGCCAGGCGTTGTCTCTCCCGGTACACGTGATCGTCTCCCGCACGGAAGAGCCAGATACGGTCATGGTTGAGTTGTTGCCATTGGATAAACAGCTCCGCCAAGAGCGCGAGGAGCGTTTGGTTGATCAGGCGTTAGCCAATAAGGCGTTGATTCGTGGCTTGGCCCATGAAATCAAGAATCCGTTGGGCGGCATTCGCGGCGCCGCGCAGTTGCTGCAAATGGAGCTCGAAAACAAAGCGCTGCACGACTACACCCAGGTCATCATTCACGAAGCAGATCGCCTACAGTCATTGGTGGACCGTCTGTTGGCACCGCATCGCAAGCCGCATGTGGTGGGGGATGTGAATATTCACGAGGTTTGTGAGCGGGTGCGGTCGGTTCTGTTGGCAGAGTATCCAAAGGGTCTCAAGGTTGAGCGGGACTATGACCTATCGATTCCCGAATTCCGTGGTGACAAGGAGCAGCTGATTCAGGCGGTCATGAACATTGCTCAAAATGCGGCGTTGGCGTTGGTTGACCTCCGAACGCGGGGGAAAGCGCACATCACATTCAAAACGCGTGTCGCGCGCCAAATCACCATGGGTAAGGTTCGGTATAAGCTGGCACTCGAATTGCATGTGATGGACAACGGCCCCGGTGTGCCCGATAGCATCAAGGACCGTTTGTTTTATCCATTGGTCTCTGGTCGTGATGGCGGCACGGGCCTGGGGTTGACGCTCGCGCAAACCTTTGTGCAGCAACACCAGGGTTGGATTGAATGCGAGAGTGAGGCGGGGCACACCGACTTCAAAATTTTGATACCGCTGTCCTAAACCAGCAGCTCACAGATCACACACAAGGACTGCACGATGAAGCCCATTTGGATTGTTGACGATGACCAATCGATTCGCTTCGTACTTGAGCGTGCATTGCAGCGTGATGGTCTCGATACCCGCTCCTTTACCCAAGCAAACGATGTCCTGGCCGCGCTTGGCAACGCCTCTCCCAGTGAGTTGCCGAGTGTGCTCGTCAGCGATATCCGCATGCCTGGGGTTAACGGGCTTGAGTTGCTGTCGAAGGTAAAGGCCCGTCAGCCCGATTTGCCGATCATCATCATGACGGCCTACTCGGACCTCGACAGCGCTGTCTCGGCGTTCCAAGGCGGTGCATTTGAGTATTTAGCGAAGCCCTTTGATGTCAACAACGCGATCGAGCTGGTACGCCGGGCGTTTGAGCAGTCAGTGGCAACGCCTGATGAGGCGACCGCTCACACAGCCACGCCTGAGATGCTCGGGCAAGCGCCTGCCATGCAGGAGCTATTCCGCGCCATTGGTCGCCTGAGCCAAAGTCATGTCACCGTTCTCATCACAGGTGAATCGGGCACGGGCAAAGAGTTGGTCGCCAAGGCGTTGCACAAACACTCACCGCGTAGCGATGGGCCGTTTGTCGCCATCAACACCGCTGCAATCCCCAAGGATTTATTGGAGTCCGAGCTTTTTGGCCACGAGCGGGGTGCCTTTACGGGTGCCCAAGCGATGCGACGTGGCCGCTTCGAGCAGGCGGATGGTGGGACGCTTTTCCTGGATGAAATTGGTGACATGCCCTTCGATCTTCAAACGCGCTTGTTGCGCGTCTTGAGCGAGGGTAGTTTTTACCGGGTGGGCGGGCACAGTGCCATCAAGGTGCAGGTTCGAGTGATCGCTGCAACCCATCAAGACTTGGAGCAGCGGGTTGCACAAGGGCACTTTCGTGAGGATCTGTTCCATCGCCTGAATGTGATTCGTTTGCGAATCCCCGCACTACGAGAACGCCTCGATGACGTCCCCGTTTTGATCCGCCATTTTTTACAAGTCAGCGCAACACAGCTGGGTGTTGAGGCCAAGCGCTTGTCACCCGCTGCAATGCGGGTGTTATCTGGCTTCAGCTTTCCTGGCAACGTGCGACAACTTGAAAACCTGTGCCATTGGTTAACTGTGATGGCGCCTGGCCAAGTGGTTGACGTCAAAGACTTGCCACCCGAGGTGCGTGACCAAGGCCGCATCGCGTCCCTCGCGTTTGAGACGGATGTGCCCGCCGAAGACGGGGCGCCTAAGCGTTACGAATCGGATACGACGGCCCCGCGCAATGGGATGGGATCGCCTTGGACTGACATGGTACAAGCAGAAGCTGCCGCGCTTCTCAATGCCTCACAGCCTGACGTGTGGGATCAGTTGACGCAGAAATTCGAGTCCGCTTTGATCACCGCCGCCATCGCCCACACCAAAGGACGGCGGGTTGATGCAGCCAATAAGCTGGGCATCGGTCGCAATACAATCACGCGCAAAATCCAAGATTTGGGGCTTCGCGACGTGCTCCGGGATCTGCGCTGATCGCCCCTCGGTTATCCCTGTTTAGCGCTGGCGGCCTTGAACAAGGGGGCAACCTTGGCGGCATAGACCTCAAGATCTGCAATCCGTGCCTTCCCGGATGGGTGCGTGGAAAGCCAGCTGGGTTGTGTGCCGTTGGGTGAAAGCGCGCTCATTTTTTTCCACAATGAAATGGCCGCACGTGGGTCGTAGCCCGCTCGCGCAGACAGCTCAACGCCGATGCGATCAGCCTCTGTTTCGTGGGTGCGGCTGTTGGGCAGCTTCAGCATTAAATCTGAGCCGAGCTGGGCCACATTCGCTCCGAGGGAGCCCAAACCCAACAACGACGTACCGATGTTCAGGGTGAGGGTGGTCGCCATTTCCTGTGAAATTTGTTCACGCGAGTGCTCGCGCAGCGCATGCGCCATCTCATGACCAATGATGGCGGCGAGCTCGTCATCGGTCAGTTTTAATTTTTCAATAATGCCTGTGTAAACGGCAATCTTGCCGCCATGCATGCACCACGCGTTCAACTCATCCGACGTGATGACGTTTGTCTCCCATTGCCACTTGATGGCGTCAGGTCTGAAGATGGCAACCTGAGGGATGAGCCGAGCTGTGATGGCCCGGACGCGGCGCAGCTGCGCGGCTTCGGTGTTGAGTGTGCCCGCTTTACGCGCCTCAGCCAGGACCTGGTTGTAGGCCTTGTTGGCCATTTCCGCGATTTGCGGTTCAGAGACCAAGAGCAACTGGCGGCGATCGGCGCCCACCACACCCTTATCGGTGGTCGAAGCGCAGGAGACAAGGGCGGCAATGGCAGCTGCCGTCAAGGCGATTTTGATGGTGACGTTCATTTAGAAGGTGGCCTCAAATACAACGGGGGCATGGTCGCTGGGGCGCTCATTTTTACGCGGTGCTTTATCAACATACGCCTTGCTGGCTTTGGCCTTCAGGGCGTCACTGATCAGTACGTGGTCAATGCGCAAGCCGCGGTTGCGCCGGAACGCAAAGTCACGGTAATCCCACCAACTGTAGTTTTTCTCGGGTTGTTCAAAGAGTCGCACGCTGTCTGTTAGGCCCAATGCGACGAGGGCTTGCAATTGGTCGCGCTCGGCTTGCGTGCAGTGGATGGTTCCCTCCAAGGTCTCGGGGTCCCAGACGTCCAGCGCATCAAAGGTGATGTTGTAGTCACCCATGATCAAGAAGTTCGGTTGGGTTTGCATCTCGGCCTTCACCCATGTCCGCAGGGCGTCGAGCCAAGCCATCTTATAAACAAATTTGTCGCTGTCTGGCGCCTGACCGTTGGGGAAATAGCCACCAATGACACGAACAGATTCGCCGTTCGGTGCATCAAAGGTGGCCGCGATCAAGCGCGCATGGTCATCGGTGAAGTGCGGGTTATTGCGCTGAACGTCACGGGCGGGTTGCTTGCTGATCAAGGCCACGCCGTTGTACGTTTTCTGGCCCAGCCATGCGGCGTGCCATCCCGCTTCCGTAAAGGCTTGAATGGGAAACTTATCGTCAGCCATTTTCAGTTCTTGCAGCGCCAGAACGTCAACGGGGTGCGTTGCCAGCCAATCCAAAACCTGTGGCAGGCGAATGTTGAGGGAGTTAACGTTCCAGGTGGCAAATTGCATGAGATGACGGGTACGAAGGGCAGTGAAGTACCAATCGTACACGCATCCAAGGACCTGTTAAGCGCGCAGGCGCGCAAGGGCAATCGTCAGGAGCAATGTCGGGATGGTTGCGCCCCACTCAGGCGCCAACCGGGCAATCAGATTGAACACGACGATACCGGTGACCCATATGGCAAACGCGGGCCATTGTGTCTGACCCGAGGGGGCCTTTCGGGTGCCCCACAGCGTTCCCAAAACGGTGCCGTACAACGGGATGAAGATCGCGCTGAGCATGAGCATGAATGGCTCCAATTGATGCATTGGTAAAACAATCGCGATGAGCGTACTGACCGCCGCCAATGCAATGGCAATGCGCTTTAGAGACCACTGGCGGCGCGACTGAGGCGGCTGCAACGCACGGGTTGACATGCTTGCTGAGTAAAGGTCGCCGTAGGCATTATCCAGCTCATCAATCATGATGAGCCCCAGCGCGATGAGGCCACCCTGCGCCAACAAGAGGGCTGCAACAAGATCGGTTCCGGGGGCTGTGGTGTTGGCGATCAAAACACCCAGACCGTAGCACCACATATTGGCAATGGCGTAGCCGCCCCATGTTCCCCAAAATGCCCCAGATGCCTGCTTGCCGTGCCTTGCGTAGTCAGCGATCAGCGGCAACCAAGAAATGGGCATGGCCATCACCAAATCCATGCCAGCCAGCAGCCCCATCGTGCCGTCGCCCGTGCGATTCCAAAACGTTGCGAAGCCAGCCTCACCCAACTGACGCCCGAACTGCCAAGTCAACCACGCCAGTGATGCAATGACCAGTGGCAGACCAATGCGACTGACAAACTGTCGCACCAGTGTGAGCATGGGCGCCAGCATCAGCAGGGCGAGTAAGCCGCCCCACAAACTGGTTGTGACCCACGGTGAGACGCTGATCCCCAGCATTTTTTCAACGATGGCAGCGGTACTGTCACGCATGACGACCAGTTCAAAACTTGTCCAGCCGATGAGTTGTACGACGTTCAAAAAAATCGGCAGTCGACCAAACGATGGGCCGTAGACCCTTTGAATCAGACCCGCACTGCTGAGACCCGTGCGGCAGGCCGTGTGTGCCACCCAAGCCAAAACGGCTGCGCCCAAAGCAGAGCCGGCCATGATGGCAAAAACAGCATCGCGTGTGCCCATGCCTGGCACCAAATAGGCCCCGATTTGGATTACCAAAAGGCCGACGCCCAAGCTGAACCACAGCGACGCATGGTTGGCTGTCGAGAAGACGCGTTGATCGCCAGACCCAGGTGAGCCGGATGAGGCGGAGGTGTTTGAAATAGTCATTGTTTGGATCACTTGTTGATTGTGTTTATTTGCATAGCGACAGGCGCTGCGAAGTGATTGAGCGGCCCGCTCCCGCGCCCCGTCGTCACCCCTGCACCGGCGCGCAGAGCCTGTCGAATCACGTCTCTGGCGTTGCCGACAGCCGTGACCAAGTCGACGCCTTGTGCCATGAATGCGGCGATCGCTGATGAGAGCGTGCACCCTGTGCCATGCGTGTTTGCGGTTTCGATACGGTCACCGTGCCACCAGACGGGGTCTTGATTCACCCGAACCAGAAGGTCGCTAACGCGGTCACCTGGCAGGTGACCGCCCTTGATGAGGACTGCGTTAGCGCCCATGCCAAGCAGGCGCTCACCGGCAGGCAGAAGATCATTTGCATCGGTGATGTCCTGACCCACCAGCAGGGCGGCCTCATCAAGATTCGGCGTGACAACGCTGGCGAGGGGAAACAGTTGCGTCACCAACGCCTCAATGGCTGTTGATTGAATCAAGACCGCACCGCTGGTGGCCACCATCACGGGGTCAAGCACAACCGACTTAACGGCGTAACGTTGCAGGCACGCCGCCACAGTCATCACGGTATCGACATCGTGCAACATGCCAATCTTGATGGCATCGGCACCCATGTCTGATAGCACCGCATCCATTTGGGCCCGCAGTATTGCGGGTGGGATGGCGTGAATATCGCTGACACCCTGTGTGTTCTGAGCGGTGATCGCGGTGATGGCGGTCATGCCAAAACACCCCAGTGAGCTGATCGTTTTGAGGTCGGCTTGTATGCCTGCGCCGCCGCCGCTGTCCGAGCCCGCAACACTGAGTACTCGCACGTATTGTTGGTAGGTGCTCATCAAATCACCCCTTGATCAAACGCACGGCGCAGTTTTGTGGCTGCGATTTGCGGGTCAGGCGCAGAACAAATGGCGCGTACGACGGCACAGCCATCGGCCCCAGCGCTTCTCAACGCCCCGATGTTGTCGGTGGAAATGCCGCCAATGGCCACCAAGGGTTTCACCGTCAAGCGGCGCGCCCGCGAGAGGCCCTCTAGGCCCCAAGGGGGGGCCGTATCGGTTTTGGTTGGTGTCGCGAACACAGGGCTGACGCCGAGGTAGTCCACATCCAAATCATTGGCAGCTTCGACCTGTGCGGGCGTCTCAACAGACCAGCCCAGCAACATGGTGGGTGGCAGAATGCGACGGGCATCGGCGACGGGCATATCGGTTTGGCCCACGTGCACGCCATCTGCTTGCGCAGCCAAGGCAATATCGATTCGGTCATTGATGATCAGGGGAATACCGAGGGGCTTCAGCAGTTGGCGCAGCGCCCGCGCCTTGTCCAAAAATACATACCCCGATGCCAACTTCTCCCGCAACTGCACGCAGGTCACGCCACCGGCAACCGCCGCTGCCACGACCTCAGGCAGTGAGCGTTCACCGCAGGCGAGGGAATCGGTCACCAACATCAGCGACAGCTGTTGCGCGTGGATGCGCGCCGACGACGGGCTCGTCATCACAACACCGTCAGCTTGAGGCGATCCGCGAAGTCCGCATCGGTGATGCGTTGCAATGTATCCAGCAGGTACACCGCCATTGAGCCGACCCCCTGATTGGCTTCGATCGCTCTCTCAGCCGCCATCTCTCCCGCGACGCTCATCAAAGCCATGGCGGCGACCGTCGCGCGCCAGGCGTCGGGTTGTACCCCACAGAAAGCGCCGATGATGGCTGTTGATGAGCAGCCAACGCCGGTGATTTTCGTCATCCATTCGTGGCCATTTTCCAGTGTCGCATGACGACCGCTGTGATCAATGACTTGGTCCGCAACGCCACTCACGCCGACAACGCCACCCGTGCGACTGACCAACGCCCTCGCAGCACCAATCGCGTCTCGCGCATCAGCGCTGCTGTCCACGCCTTTTGTCTTGATCGCTGCGTTTGCGGTACTCATGATCTCAGAGCCATTGCCGCGAATCACTGTCGGATGAGCGGCCGCGAGCAGGCGATCGAGCGATGCGTTTCGATACGCCGAGGCCCCCGCGCCCACGGGGTCGAGCACAATGGGGATTCCCGTCTTTTGCGCGGCCGTCATGGCCGTTGCCATCGCACCGATCCAGTAAGGGTCAAGCGTCCCCATGTTGACGACGAGGGCTCTCGAGATGCCAACCAAATCGACGACTTCCTCGTGGGCATGGGCCATGATCGGCGACGCGCCAATTGCCAACAAGGCGTTGGCATTGAGGTTCATCACCACTAGGTTTGTGATGCTGTGTACCAACGGGGAGCGACTTCTGACAGCCTCAATGTCTTCCCACAGGTCGTGTGAATTTAACGTACGTGAATGTGCCATAACAGTCCTTTAATGACGAAATGGCAGGGGGCAGGTGTGGGGCACCCAGCACGGATGTGTGGTGGTGCGTTTGACTTGCTTCCCTGCGCGAGGATTACCTCAATCAGGTTCAAAGGGACTTTCTCAGCCAAAGCAAAATTGCCTCAGCACCCCTAGCGAATGTCGGGCGTGAGCGCCCAACGCCGGAATTCTACGTCAAAAAATGTGACCGCAAAAACTACAGCAAAGCACCCATGCGCTCAGCGGCGTTCTGTAATGCTGACAAATGTTGGGTCGCTGCCTCAATGCTGAGGCGCGCAACGGGGGCGTGTACCGCGATGGCACCACGCACCTGATTGTCTGCATCCCGCACGGGAACAGCCATTGCGATCAGGCCAGGAATGAACTCTTGGCGATCGTAGGCGTAGCCTTGTTTGGCGATACTCGCGAACTCTTTTTTCAGCGTTCCGATGTCCGTTATGGTGTGGTCCGTCATGCGTTCGAGCTTGATGGTTTTTAAGATGGCATCACGCCGGTCTTCTGGCATGAACGACAAAAATAGCTTGCCGCTGGCCGTACAGTGAATCGGCACATGCACGCCGACATCCAACGTTAAGCGCCAGGGCCAGGATGCCTCTACGCGGTCCAAATACATGACGCCTGCGCCATCCAGCGTCGTGAAGTTGCAGGTTTCGCCCACAGTGCTCACCACGTCCGTCAGGACGATGTGTCGGAGACCGCGCACGGTGTCATGGTTCAGCGTGTCCAACGCCATGCGGCGCATCGCTGGACCAATTTCAAAATAGCGTTCGTCTTCGCCGCGACCAATGAAGCCCAGTTCTAGGAGCTGCGTGGTGAGGCGGTGGGCAGTCGCCTTTGGCAGTTGAAGATCGTCGGCCAATTGCGCCAGGCTCATGCCTTTCCCCTCCTTGGCCAGGGTGGATAGCAGACGCAGACTCCGTTCTGCAGATGAACCCGATGAGCGGGTCTGATCAGAGTTTGCCATTAAGGGAATATCCTAATAATGGAACGTTGCGTTCCGAAATAATAAAACATACCATAGCGAAAATGGAACGAAATATACCGAAATAGGGATTTTTCTTTTAAAAGAATGTCCCCCCAAGACGAAATTATGAACGCGAAATTTGACTATATCGTAGTTGGCGCTGGCTCTGCCGGTGCAGTGCTCGCATCGCGACTGAGTGAGGATCCCTCGGTCCGTGTCCTCCTTTTGGAAGCGGGCCCCAAAGACAGTTCGTTTTGGATTCACCTGCCAATTGGTTACGGTAAGACCATGTGGAGTACCAAGTACAACTGGTGCTTCCATACCGATCCTGACCCCAACATGAATGGCCGCCGCATTTACTGGCCACGCGGTAAGACGCTGGGCGGATCCAGCTCAATCAACGGGCTCATTTACATCCGGGGTCAGCACGAGGATTACGACGCTTGGGCGGCAGCGGGTAATACCGGCTGGTCGGCAAAAGAAGTTTTGCCGTATTTCATCAAATCTGAGTACAACGAGCGCGGTGCGAGCAAGTACCACGGCGGTGAGGGGCCGCTTCGCGTGTCCGATATCGCTGATAAAAACAGCCTGATTGAGCGCTTCATTGCCGGGGCTGAGGAGTTGGGTGTCCCGAGAACCGACGACTTCAATGGTGCCCAGCAACTCGGCGCCGGCTACTACCAGCTCACCACTTGGAAGGGCTGGCGTTGGAGTACCGCTAAGGGTTATTTGAAACCTGCGCGCAGTCGCGCCAATCTGGTTGTTGAGACCGAGGCCCAGGCGACGCAAATCATCATGAACGGTACGCGGGCCGTTGGGGTGCGTTATCGCAAAGGCGGCAAGAGCGGCCACGACGTTGACGCCTATGCCGACCGTGAAGTTCTGCTGTCCGCCGGCGCTATTCTGTCGCCACAACTTCTGCAACTGTCGGGGATCGGACCGGCTGAGCTCTTGCGAAAGCACGGCATCCCTGTCGTGGTCGATTTGCCCGGGGTTGGTGAAAATCTGCAGGATCATCTGCAAATTCGGCTCACGTTTGAATCCAGTGAGCCCACTACCAACGATGCACTCAACTCTCTGTTTGGCCAAGCGAAGTTGGGCTGGCAGTGGTTAACGAGGCGATCGGGCCCACTGGCAGTCGGGATTAATCAGGGCGGGTGTTTCATGCGCGCATTGCCTGAAGAATCGGCAACGCCAGACATCCAATTTCATGTGGCGACGTTATCCGCCGACATGGCGGGCGGCAAGGTGCATGACTTCTCAGGCTTCACGCTCTCCGTTTGCCAACTTCGCCCTGAGTCGCGCGGACACATCCGGATCCGAAGCCGTGATCCGTTTGAGCCGCCTGAGATGCAACCAAACTATCTGAGCACCGACCTGGATCGACGAACCAATGTGGCAGCCGTGCGCGCGGCGCGGGCCATCGCGGCATCACAAGCCATGGCACCTTGGGTCGTGCGTGAGGTCAAGCCCGGGCCAGCCGCGCAGTCTGATGAGGACATCTTGGCATTCTGCCGCGAGGCCGGTGCAACCATTTTCCATCCCAGTGGCACCTGCGCAATGGGGATTGATCCCAAGCAGGGCGCCGTCTTGGATACACGCCTTCGTGTACACGGTGTTCAGGGTTTGCGTGTTGTCGATTGTTCTGCCATGCCAACGCTGGTCTCAGGCAATACCAACGCGCCTGTTGTGATGATGGCGGAGAAAGCTGTCGACATGATTCTTGAAGACAACGGCCGCGCGGCATAAGCGTGGTCAGGAATGACATCAGATGTGGTCGCTCTGATGTGATGCTGTGAAAGTGGACCGCCTGGTTTAGACAGAGTTAAACATTAAAGGAGACAGTTATGAAAAAAGGTACCCCCTTAGATCGTCGCGGCTTTATGCGTATTGCTGGCCGCTATGGTTTCACATCCACCGCATTGGCGATCACCGGCATTGTCGGACCGCTGACATTGGAAGGTGTGGGGCGCGCAGCAGCGGCAACGAGCGATGCACGCGATGGCAAGGCCATTCGAACGCTCAAGTTTGGTGCGGCTGGCTTTAACGAAAACAACTTGAAGATCCAAGAATCTGGACAACTCTGGTTTGCGCGCGAACTCGAGAAGCGCACAGAGGGTGCCCTGAAGATTGAGTTCATTGGCTCTAACGCGATTTGTAACCAATTGGACTGTGTAAAGAAAACGCAGCAAGGCATCGTTGATCTGTTTACCGCCAGCACCCAAAACTCAGCGGGTTCAGCGCCTTACTACAACGTGTTGGACTTTGCCTACATGTTCCCGTCACGCGCGGCCCAACATCACTTCTTGTACAGCAAGAAGAGCGAGAAATTGTTGCGTGAACCGATGCGTCGTTTGCACAACATTCAATTCTTGTACTCGCACTGTGAATTACGCGGATTGATGATGGGTAAAAAGTTTGAAAACAAGCCAACCATCACCAGCGTCGAGGAATTAGCAGGAACCAAGAACCGTGTCACGGGTACGCAATTGGGTCGCATTGCGATGCAACTGATGAACCTGAACCCAGTGCCCATTGCCTGGGAAGAGACGCTTGACGGTCTGAAGCAAGGTTTGATCGACGGCGCCGAGACCTGGATGGGTGCCGCCGCTTACGCCAACATGTCACCCGTTTTGTCACAAGCCGTCGATCTGAAATTCTTCTGCGGCACAGAGCACACGGCGATGAACTTCAAGACATTCCAAAGCTTGCCAGCAAAGATTCAAGACATCGTGATGGAAACCTCTTACGACGCGCAGCAATATACCCAGCAGCGCCAAGAGAAAGCACTGGTCGATATCGTGGGTGCGGTAGCAAATCCTGGTAAGGACACGGTTTTTGGCAAAGCAGGCGTCCGTGTGGCGACGTTGTCGGATGCTGAAATCATGAAGGCACAGAAGATGTGTTCACCTGAGTTCAATCCGAAGCCATGGGAAGAGTGGCGTGAGCGCTTGAACAAAATGTCGGGTGGTCATGACGTGTACAAGGAAATTTTCGACATCGCTCGCGAAATTCCCAAAGACATGGCTGCCGTCGACGTGAAGCCGAACCGTTGGTGGATGTAAGCCACTGAGGCTGATAGGAATGGGCGTGCACGGCCAATGCTGTGCATGCCCATATTTGCGAGTTGCACAAAAAAGCGAGACATTCATGGCAAACGCCCTTATGGCAGGTCTGCGATGGCTAGACAAGAACGCTGAGCGCGTGATGATTTTGGTGGCCTATTCATCAATGGCATTGATCATCATCTACGGTGTTTTTGAACGATTTGTATTTCGAACTCAGATCCCTTGGAGTTCGTCGATCCCGATTTATTTGTTTCTATGGGTGACGTGGATTGGTTGTTCGCAGAACGTACGCAAGCGCACACACCTCGTATTCAATGACATTCGATTGCGTTTGTCCTACGGGGCGCAATTTGCCTGCCTTATTTTTGACGCTGTCCTCTGGTGGGTTTTTGGCGCTGTCGTGATTCACTTCACGGTTGAGCAAACGCTTTTGGTTGAGATGAATTTTGCGATTGTGCAAGGAACCGACAACGTGATGCAGTGGTGGTTCTACCTTGCAACCCCGGTTGCGTGGTCGATGTTGATGATTCGCGTCTTACAAAATCTAATTGACGACGTCCGACGGTTCCGTGCCGGAACCCCGTTCCTCGTCGACATACAGGCCATTGGCCAAGAATAAAAGGAGCACGACCATGGATCAAAGCGTTTGGATCGCCCTGATTTCAGCAGGTGTTGTGGGATTATTTTTAATCGGTGTGCCTATTTTTCTTGTAATTGGCTACTGGGTACTGGGCGTATCGCTGGTCATCGATTTCACGTTGGCGAACATTGGCGTGACATTGTTTGAGGGACTCAACTTCTTCGGGCTCTTATCGCTTCCGTTGTTCATTCTGACGGGCGACTTGATCGCCGCTGCCGGAATCGCGAGGCGACTGGCTGATTTTGCGCACGCCTGTCTGTGTTGGATGCGCGGTGGCCTAGGCCTTGCCACCATTGGCTCATGTGGTTTGTTTGCCGCCATTTCGGGCTCCAACTCGGCAACGACTGCAACGATCGGTGGCATCATGCACCCGTTGCTGGTCAAAGATGGCTATGACAGCCGCTTTGCAGCGGCAACGGCTGCTGCGGGTGGTACCGTCGGTATCATCATCCCACCGTCCATTATTTTCATTGTTTACGGGTTCATGATGAACCTGTCGATCTCCGACCTGTTCGTCGCGGGCATCATCCCGGGCGCGTTGATGGTTTTTGCCATGCAACTGGTGTGCTGGTGGTTGAGCAAACGCAACAACTGGGGCACTGTGACGCCACTGCACTGGGGCCGCGTTGGGCTAACCGCCCGCCGTGCTTACCTCGGCTTCTTCGCGATCTTTATCGTGATCTACGGTATCTACTCAGGTATTTTTTCACCGACAGAGGCGGCTGCCATTACGGTGGGCTTTTGTTTGCTTGCTGGCTTGATGTTGACGGGCGAGATTAAGTGGCGAAATCTGCCCGATATCCTGCTGCGTTCTGGGCAGCTCACGGGCATGTTGGCCCCCATGATCGCCATCTCAATCGTGATGCAGCAGGTATTTGGTCTGCTTGGCGCCAACGACGCCGTCGCTGCTTTCGTCGCCTGGTTTGGTGACAGCGAGACGGTGGTGTTGCTCGTCTGCATGGCCATCGTCATGGCTGCCGGCTGTATTCTTGAGAGCCTGCCTGTCACTGTGATTTTTGCGCCGATATTGGCTCCGATAGCGACTGCTCATGGGGTGGATCCTGTTCACTTTTCCGTTATTTTCATAGACTATTGTCGCCATCATCGCTTCTTTATACAGAAATGGTTACGGCCAATGCCCTTATCCACGGCGATGCAGACAGGCATTTACGGTATGATGAAAGTGAACATCCGGTTTCCCTACAATT
>JALQVQ010000021.1 GCA_023260315.1 Burkholderiaceae bacterium | reverse complement strand
GCGCTGTTGTCGGATGAAATCTATAGCCAAATGCTGTACGACGGCCGAGAGCACGTCTCGCTACTCAACTACCCCGAGATCCGCGACAGGCTGATTTTGCTGGACGGTTGGAGCAAGACATACGCCATGACGGGATGGCGTCTCGGCTTCGCCGTTTGGCCCAAGAGCCTGGTGAGCGAGGTGACGCGTTTGTGTATCAACGATCATTCGTGCGTCAACGCGTCCGCTCAATATGCAGGCCTCGCGGCATTGACAGGACCGCAAGACGCCGTGGCTGAGATGATGGTGGCGTTCAACCAGCGCCGTACCCTGATCGTCGATGCGTTGAACAGCTTACCTGGGGTGCGCTGTGCGGATGCGGCAGGCGCCTTTTATGCATTTCCCAACATCTCGGGCACTGGCTTGACGTCACGCCAAGCCCAGGATTTATTCCTTAATGAAGCGAATGTGGCGACCGTTTCGGGCACCAGTTTCGGTGCGTGGGGCGAAGGCTTCGTGCGATTCTCTTACGCGAACAGCGCAGAGAACATCGAGCGCGCGATGGATCGCATTCGCAAGGTTTTGTAAGTCGCATTGCCTGGTTGGGGTTTACCTCAGTAGCGCGTCAGATCTCCTTTGGTAATATGATTACATCAAATCATATTTGCTGGAGACCTGCGCCATGAGTCACCCGAAAGACAAGCCCCTACGGAGCCAATCGTGGTTCGGTCGGCAAGACCGCGATGGTTTCGCTTATCGCAGTTGGGTCAAGGGTAAAGGCGTTCCGCACGACCAGTTCGATGGGCGCCCAGTGATCGGCATCTGCAATACGTTTTCAGAACTGACGCCCTGCAACTCGCATTTCCGTGCGCTCGCTGAGCAGGTCAAGATTGGCGTTTACGAGGCCGGTGGCTTTCCGCTTGAATTTCCCGTGATGTCTTTGGGTGAGACGCTGTTGCGTCCCACCGCGATGCTTTACCGCAACTTGGCATCCATGGATGTTGAGGAGAGCATTCGTGGCAACCCAATTGATGGGGTGGTGTTGTTGATGGGGTGTGACAAAACGACCCCTGCGCTGCTGATGGGGGCATCGAGTGCCAACCTGCCATCCATTGGCGTGAGTGGCGGTCCCATGCTGAATGGCAAATGGCGTGGCAAGGAATTGGGCTCAGGCACCGGCGTTTGGAGCATGAGCGAGCAGGTCCGGGCAGGCACCATGAAACTGCAAGATTTCTTCGATGCCGAGGCGGGCATGCACCGCTCACACGGTCACTGCATGACGATGGGCACAGCATCAACGATGGCCAGCATGGTCGAATCGTTGGGTATCGGCTTACCCGGTAATGCCGCCTATCCAGCCGTGGATGGCCGTCGCAACGTTTTGGCACGCGAGGCCGGACGCCGAATCGTGGAGATGGTTAAAAAAGACATCAAGATCGGTGACATTCTCACGCGGAAGGCCTTTGAAAACGCCATTAAAACATTGGCAGCCATTGGTGGCTCGACCAATGCTGTTATCCACCTGACAGCGATTGCAGGGCGATTGGGCGTCGACTTGGCGCTGGAGGACTTCGATGCATTGGGTAGCCGGATGCCTTGCCTGGTCAACCTGCAACCCTCAGGCGAGCACCTGATGGAGGACTTCTGTTACGCGGGCGGTATTCCCGCTGTGATGAAGGCCATCGCCTCTGAGCTTCACCTGGATATTCCAACCGCCTCGGGCCGGACCGTCGGTGAGAACATTGCAGGCGCTGAAAACTTCGACTCGCGCGTGATCAAGACCATGGCTGAACCGTTCAAACCCGAGGCGGGTATCGCGGTATTGACGGGTAATCTGGCGCCACGTGGGGCTGTGATCAAACCCAGCGCCGCGAGCCCACACCTGTTGAAGCACACCGGTCGCGCCGTTGTGTTCGAGAACTCGGACGACTTTCATGCACGCATCGATGATGAGTCTTTGGATGTCGATGAGACCTGTATTTTGGTTTTGAAAAACTGCGGCCCCAAAGGCTATCCGGGGATGGCTGAGGTGGGGAACATGCCACTGCCACCGAAAGTTTTGCGCAAAGGCGTGACCGATATGGTCCGCATTTCAGATGCCCGCATGAGCGGCACGGCCTACGGCACGGTCGTTCTCCACACCGCACCCGAAGCGGCTGCCGGTGGGCCATTGGCCGTGGTTCGCAATGGTGACATGATTACCCTCGATGTCACCGCTCGTCGCTTACATTTGCACGTAGACGATGCCGAGTTGGCCGATCGTTTGAATGCTTGGCAGCCACCTGAGCCGCCGCTATCAAGCGGCTACTGGCGCCTATACGTTGACCATGTTTTACAAGCCGACCAGGGCGCAGACTTTGACTTTTTGGTGGGACAGCGCGGTGCGTTTGTGCCGAAAGACAACCACTGACATGTCAATTCAACCCGGTCGGCAACCACTTTTTGATTGGAGTTTTTAAATGAATTCAAAGATTGCAGTTGTCACTGGGGCCAGCGCTGGCATTGGGCAAGCCTGTGCAACAGCCTTGGTTGCCGACGGTTGGACAACCGTTTTCGTCGGGCGCGATGCCACGAAGCTCAGTGCGGTCGTCGCCGCGTTACCTGAGGCTCAACGTGCACGCGCTGAGACCGCCGTTTGTGATGTGACCAACGCAGATGATGTCAAAGCATTGTTTGATGGGGTTGCGAGCCGCCATGGTCGTATCGATCTTTTATTCAACAACGCGGGCGTCAACCAAACACCCGTGACGCCCGATGAACTGGGTGCGGACGAATGGCGCAAAGTGGTGGGTACCAACTTAGATGGCGCCTTTTATTGTCTGTCAAACGCTTTCCGCATCATGCGCCATCAGTCGCCGCAAGGTGGTCGGATCATCAACAACGGCTCGATTTCGGCGCACACGCCCCGTCCGTGTTCGATTGCCTATGCGGCCAGTAAGTCAGCCATCACTGGCTTGACGCGCGGTGCTGCCTTGGATGGCCGTGCGCTAAACATCGCCGTCGGGCAAATCGACATTGGCAACGTTGCCAGTGCCATGACCGAGCGCATGGCCGCTGGCGTTTTGCAAGCCGACGGTAGCATTCGCGCCGAGGCACGAATGGACATGAGTGGCGTCGCCAGTACGTTTATGGCCATGGTGAATTTGCCGCTTGAGTCCAACATTTTCACCGTCACGGTCATGGCCACTGGCATGCCCTACGTCGGCCGCGGCTGAGCTGATTTTCAAGGAGTATCGAGATGAAATTTTTACGTGCTTGGATCAATGGCGCCGTTGTGCCCGGGGTTTTGGATGCCCATGGCGTCCGCCGAAATTTGAGTGGTCTCATCAGCGATGTGACGACCGCGTCGCTGTCTGGTGCTGGCTTGGCTGCGCTGCAAAAGGCAGACCTGAGCGCATTGCCCGAGATCGCCGCAGATGCCCCCTTGGTTGCGCCGTGGGCTGATTGTAAAAAGTTCATTTGTATCGGTCTGAACTACGCGGATCATGCGGCTGAGTCGGGCTTGCCCATCCCCGCTGAGCCCATCATCTTCACCAAGTCGATCGATGCGCGCGTGGGCCCTAATCACGATGTGGTGTTGCCAAAAGACTCGGTCAAGACCGACTGGGAGGTCGAGCTGGGTGTGGTGATTGGCACCACCGCGCGTTATGTCGAGCAGGCCGATGCGCTGTCTTATGTTGCCGGCTATTGCGTGGTGAATGATGTCTCCGAGCGGGCCTATCAAATTGAACGTGGTGGTACCTGGGATAAGGGCAAGGGTTGCGATACCTTTGGCCCTGTAGGGCCGTGGTTGGTGACCCGTGATGAGGTACCCGATCCCCAAAATTTGGGTATGTGGCTCGATGTCAACGGCAAGCGATACCAAACCGGTTCCACCAAAACCATGGTGTTTGGCGTTGCTGAGTTGGTGGCCTACGTGAGCCGCTTCATGACGTTGTACCCCGGTGACATCATCAGCACAGGCACCCCCCCAGGCGTTGGCATGGGCGTGAAGCCAAATCCGGTCTATCTAAAGGCGGGCGATCACATGCGCTTGGGCATTGATGGTTTGGGTGAGCAGTCGCAGCGCGTGGTCGCGTGGGATCCAGCGCGCATTGACGCCATCGTTTGATATGAAGCGCGTACTCATTACCGGGGCTGGTGGCTTCGTTGGGGCGCGCCTCGCCCGACATCTGCTGGCCAATCCGCCGGCTGTTTGGGGTGGCTCGCCTGCCTTGACGCTGACGGACCAGTACCCGCTACCCCCTGACCTCGTTGCCGACGCCCGGGTCACCGCGGTGGTTGGGCCACTGGGCGATCAAGCCGCGTTGTTCTCATCAGGCTTTGACGCCGTGTTCCATTTGGCCTCGGCGGTATCGGGCGAATGCGAATTGGATTTCGAGTTGGGTCTGCGCTCCAACTTGGATGGGACTCGCATCCTGCTGGAGGGCCTGCGTCAAGCAGGTAATCACCCCACGGTGGTGTTCTCGAGCTCGATTGCGGTGTATGGCCCCGACCCGGGCTTACTCATGCCCGCAGTGGTTGACGAGGACACATTGCCAGCACCGCAAACCTCTTACGGCACGCACAAGTTGATGTGCGAGTACCTGATTGCCGATTACACGCGCAAAGGTTTCATTGATGGGCGCAGTGCCCGTCTGATGACCGTCGCGGTGCGGCCCGGTAAGCCGAATGGCGCGGCGTCGTCATTTTTTAGCGGCATCATCCGTGAGCCCTTGGCGGGTGTTGAGGCCGTGTGTCCGGTAGATCCACAGACGGCGCATCCCTTGGCTTCACCGCAGTCAACCGTATTGAGCTTGGTGGGCCTGATGACGGCATCACGCGATGTCCTGAAGCGGCGGTTGGCCGTGACCTTACCCGCTGTCAACGTCACAGTCGCTGAGATGCTCGACGCACTTGAACGCGTTGCAGGGCCAGCGGTGCGGGCACGGGTTCGGTTTGCACACGACGCGCGCATTGCAGGCATTGTGGCGAACTGGCCGCGTGCAGCGAAGGCCACCACCGCGACCGGTCTCCTGGGCTTTCCAGGTGACCCCTCGTTTGACAGCATCATTCAACAATACATTGACGATATGCGTCTGGCCGGGCACGCGGCGACGGCGTTGAAAGGGATGGCATGAATCAGATTGATTTGAAAGGCCGTACCGCGGTCATCACCGGCGGCGCCCAAGGCATTGGTTACGGCACGGCCGAGCGCATGTTGGCATCGGGCGCGCGAGTCGTGTTGTGGGATCGCAATGAAGCCACGTTGCACGAAGCGGCTGAGACCCTGCGTGCCCTCGGCTCGGTGAGTACCGAAGTGGTTGAGTTGGGTGATGAAGCCAGCGTGCAAGCGGCCGCTGCCCGGACACTCGCTGCGCACAAACGCGTCGATATTGTGGTTAACAACGCCGGCATTACCGGCGGCAATGCCACGACATGGGAATTGGACAGCCAGGTTTGGCAAGACGTCATTCACATCAACTTGGTCGCGCCTTTCTTCGTTTGCAAGGCGTTGGTCCCATCCATGATTGAGGCAGGCTATGGCCGCATCGTCAATATTGCGTCGATCGCGGGCAAGGAGGGGAATCCCAATGCCTCGCATTACAGTGCCTCTAAAGCAGGTCTGATTGCATTGACCAAATCGCTCGGTAAAGAGCTGGCACAAAAAGGTATTTTGGTGAACGCCATCACCCCGGCGGCAGCTCAAACGCCTTTGTTCGCCACCATGACGCAAGCCCACATTGACTTCATGCTGTCAAAGATCCCTATGGGGCGCTTTGTAGAAGTTGATGAAATTGCTGCCATGGCGACGTGGCTGGCCAGCGAGGACTGCTCGTTCTCAACCGGCGCCGTCTTTGATATTTCAGGCGGCCGCGGCACCTATTAAGTGCTTGGCGGGATGGTGGGGGGTACGCGCTTTTGCTCCCACAATAAAAACAATCCACTGGCCACAATGATGCTGCCGCCAATGAAGACGGCAGCAGGCGGTACATCGCCAAAAATCAACCAACCCCAGAAAGCCATGTACAGCAGTTGCTGGTAATTGAAGGGCGCCAGCGTGGCAGCGTTGGCGTATTGGTGAGCCCGAGCCCACACATAGTGGCCCAGTCCACCCCACAGGCCTGCGCTGATGACCAGCACCAGTTCGAAGGTGTTGTGGGGCATGACAAAACCGGGCAGTGCCCACGGCGCAAACAGCACCACGGGGCCCATGGCCGAATACCATTGCATGGCTGCCGGATTTTCATATTGCGCCAAGTGACGCGTGAGCAAGTTGAAGATAGCGAACAACACGGCGTTGAACACCATCAGGAAAATGGCGGGGTGAATGGCGCTTGATGAGGGGCGGACCACAATCAAAACGCCGATGAAGCCCATGATGATGGTGAACCACTGGGCCCTGCGCAACCGTTGCTTCAGCCAAAAGTGGCTGATCACTGCCACGATCAATGGTGCAGAAAACAAAATGGACGCCGTCTCTGTGAGTTGTAAAAACTGAATCGACCAGAAGTTACAGCCGGTCATGGTGCCCAAAAGAACGGCACGGAGAAGTTGCAAGCGCTTCTTTTGAATCCTGAACATCGCGCCCTTGTAACGCGGGGCCAGCACCACACCCGAGACGACGGCTTGACTTAAAAAGCGCAGCCAAATGATTTCAAGCAGCGGTATGGTTTGCAGCTGAAGCAACCACTTGACCGTGGTGTCCAACATCGAAAAAGAGAGGGTGGCCAAGGAGACCAAGAGAATACCGGTGCGGCGATTCGCCGCCGAGTCCTCATGCCACATGGCGGAGGCGCTCGTGTGGCGCAGACTCGATAGAGATCATGATGGGGTCGAAGCGTTTTGGGACATGCCCACTGCCAAGTCTTGGCGCGACTGATCGATTTGAAACTTAGAGCAGGCGTAGGCACCTTCACTGTCGCGGGCACGGATTTTTTCGACGATTTCCCAGTGAAGGGGTAGGGAACGTGCGATGCCGTCGTCAGGCGTGCGCGTTGTGATTAAAAACACCTCACGCAACATGCTGCCAATGGCTCGACCGACTTGGATGAACATCGCATTTTGGCTGGCTCGTAAGAGACCAATGTGAAACGCGTAGTCGGCCTGAATGTAGTCTTCTTCATTGCCAGCGTCGACAGCAGCAGCCATGGCGTGGTAAGCGGTCTCTAGTGCAAGGATGTGGTCTGCCGTTGCGCGCTTCGCCGCGAGACGCACGGCCTCAGGCTCGATGACACGGCGTAACTCTTGCAAATCTTCCAACAGCTTGGGCTCAAAGCCAATGCGGCCTTGCCAGCCAACAACCTGCTCATCAAACCAGTTCCAACGTTCAGATGGCAACACGATGGTGCCGATCTTTGGCCCCGTGCTGATCAGGCCCTTGGCGACCAAAGACTTCACGACCTCGCGCAGGATGGTGCGCGAGACGCCGAGCGCTTCGCAAAGCTTTTGCTCGGGCGGCAGCTTGTCACCCGGTGCATACTGGCCACCGATGATGGCCATGCCCAGGGCATCTAAAGTGCCGCCGTGAATGTTTTTGATCTTGTTTTTTAGCATTCAGGTACGGGCGTTTCCAGGGCCTGTCCGGCAAAGTGGCGGTCAATGTTGGTGGTCGCCAAATCAGCCATCGCTTGCCGGGTGGAATCTGTCGCACTGCCCACATGCGGGGTGAGGACGACGTTATCCATGGTCAGCAGCGCGGGCAGGGGGTGTGGTTCGTTTTCGAATACATCCAAGCCGGCGCCCGCGATGGTGCCGTTTTGCAGAGCCTCGACCAACGCCGCTTCATGGATCACAGAGCCACGTGCCACGTTGACGACGTAGCCTTTGGGACCAAGCGCTTTCAGCACAGCAGCGTTGACCATGTGGTGCGTACCGGCGCCGCCGGGTGTGATGAGCGTCAGCACATCCACTTGAGCGGCGAGACCGACGAGACGGTCCTGGACGCCATTGCCCGCTACCGCGGTGCCATCCAAAGCGGCGGCAGACTCAACCTGACAACGGCCGCGGAAATTGTGATCCACGACTTTCGCTCACTGGCGCTGGGTCGGATCAGTTTGGAGACGCCCGAGCAATTCCAAACTTGGCTGGCAGCGGGCGTCCAAT
>JALQVQ010000109.1 GCA_023260315.1 Burkholderiaceae bacterium | reverse complement strand
TCGAGCTTTTGTAGTGCATATTGCCGAAACCGCCATCACCCGCTTTGGCCAAAATGAAGGGCTCATCGGGCACCAAAACCTCCATGATCACTTCACCGGTTTCCGCATCCGTTATGACAGTGCCAATCGGCATCTTGAGGTAAACGTCAGCGCCCTTCGCGCCGAACAAATCGGACCCTTTCCCGTGCTCGCCGCGCTGCCCCTCAAAACGGCGAGAGAAGCGGAAGTCAACCAGCGTATTCAGCGATACATCACCAACGACAAACACGTGACCGCCACGGCCACCATCGCCACCATCAGGGCCGCCAAATTCTTTGTATTTTTCGTGCCGAAACGAGGCACAGCCGTTACCCCCGTCACCAGCGGCAATATCAATCAGTGCTTCGTCAACAAATTTCATAATGGGATTTTAGGCATTTCTGCCAGTTATCAACGGGACTTTGCCTTACGGCAACAAAAAAGCCCGCTAAGCGGGCTTTTGTCGCTGGGTGCATCAACTCAATGTGCACCGACATCACTGGCGCCGAGTTACTCGGCAGGCGTGATGCTCACAACGCTGCGATTCAGGGCGCCCTTGACGGCGAACTGAACGTGACCATCAACCGTCGCGAACAACGTGTGGTCTTTGCCGATACCGACATTGGTGCCGGGGTGGAACTTGGTACCGCGCTGACGCACGATGATCGAGCCCGCTGTTACCAACTCACCGCCGAACGCCTTAACACCCAACATCTTTGGGTTTGAGTCACGTCCGTTGCGCGTGGAGCCGCCGCCTTTTTTCTGTGCCATGGTGGATCAACTCCTTAAGCAGTGATGGAGCCGATAGCCAGCTCTGTGTAGTTTTGACGATGCCCTTGGCGCTTTTGGTAGTGCTTACGGCGACGCATTTTGAAAATGCGCACCTTGTCGCCACGACCGTGAGACACCACGGTTACTGTTACCGCTGCACCAGCGACCAAGGGTGTGCCGATTTTCAAGTCACTGCCGTTTCCGACAGCTAAGACTTGATCAATCACAATCTCTTGACCCACTTCCGCAGCGATCTGTTCTACTTTAATTTTTTCGCCGGTAGCAACACGATACTGCTTACCACCGGTTTTTATGACCGCGTACATAGGTTTACCTCTAGATTTCTCTAAATGATTCATGACAGACGAATTTCTGCCAAGCCTAAGAGTTTAACACGGTGCCCATACCCGTGGCCAGCAGCTGCCCAGCTGGGGGCGGAATTACCCTCGGGTCGTCGCAAATTCGCCACCAACTAATACGAAAGAATTTATTTAGATGTTTGCATGATTGATAAATCACAACACCCGACCCACGGTGGCAAGCTAGACTGAAGTGATCAACCACAGCCTAGGAGCGAAACGTATGAATATGAACAAAAACATCGGCAACCCAGAACGCGCCATCCGAGTCGGCGGTGGCCTGCTGCTCGTTGTGCTTGCGGCGACAGGCACGGTTGGCATTTGGGGTTATCTTGGCGTCATCCCGATGGCAACCGGCCTCATCGGCTGGTGTCCGCCTTACGCCATGTTTGGCATCAGCACATGCGCTAAGAAGGACTGACATCAACCATCAAACCCCGGGTGTTGCGAGCGATCGCCTCCGGGGTTTTGCATTTGTGTTTCTATAATCAGCGTTCCGCTTTTTACCGGCCCCTCACCTTGAGCGATACATCGACCGACCACACCGCTGCAGCACTTGGCCTCATCGCTCAGGATATGGCCGCGCTAGACCGCGTGATCGCGGAGCGCCTCTCGTCAGACGTACCGCTGGTGAGCCAAATTGCGCAATACATCATCACATCCGGTGGCAAGCGCTTGCGTCCGGCCCTGTTGTTACTGGTGTCGGGCGCGCTCGGTCATCAAGACCCCCGTCGCCACCTGCTGGCCGCGGTGGTGGAGTTCATCCACACCGCGACGCTACTGCATGATGATGTGGTTGACGAGTCGACCATGCGACGCGGGCGGGCGACGGCCAATGAGAGCTTCGGTAATGCTGCCAGCGTACTTGTTGGCGACTTCGTGTACTCCCGGGCATTCCAGATGATGGTCGACGTTGGCGACATGCGGATCATGTCAACGCTGGCGGACACCACCAATGTGATCGCTGAGGGTGAGGTGCTCCAGCTCATGAACATGCACGACGCCAGCCTCAGCGAAGCCGACTACCTGCGGGTGATTCGGTCCAAAACAGCGCAGCTGTTTGAGGCCAGTGCGCGGCTCGCAGCGATGCTCAACCGATCAAGCGCAGCGCTTGAGACCGCCTGCGCAACCTACGGCCAAGCACTCGGTACGGCCTTTCAAATCATCGATGACGTGCTCGATTACGCCGGTAACGCAAAGGACTTGGGTAAAAATTTGGGGGACGATTTACGCGAAGGCAAGCTGACACTTCCAGTGATTTGCACCTTACAGCGCGTGAACCCCGACGAGGCAGCCTTGATCACCAAGGCGATTGAAGATGGTGACGTGTCCGAGTTACCGCGCATCGTTGCGATGATTCAAAACAGTGGCGGTCTGCAAGACGCGCGTGAGGCGGCGCATCAGGAGGCTTTGCGAGCGATCGCGGCGCTCGAAGCATTCCCAGCCAACGCGCATACTGACGCGCTTCGTGGACTCGCTCAGTCGTTGCTGACACGGCGCAACTGAGGATTTTTTGTATAAAATTTCGGTCGTATCGGGGCGTAGCTTAGTCCGGTAAAGCGCTACGTTCGGGACGTAGAGACCGGAGGTTCGAATCCTCTCGCCCCGACCACACACCTTTGTTCAGCCCAGCGCTGGCAAGCGATGGCTGTTTTTTACCTCTTCCATCACCACATAGGTTCGGGTCTCGCGGACGCCCGGCATTTGCCAAAGCACCTCACCAGCAAACTCACGGTAGGCCTCCATGTTGGCCACACGTGTCTTGAGCAAGTAATCGAAACCACCCGCCACCATGTGGCACTCCATGATCTCTGAGCGAACTTGAACCGCCGCTCGGAAAGCGTCAAAAACATTGGGCGTGGTGCGATCGAGCAAAACCTCGACAAATATCAGCATTCCCGCGTCCAGCTTGAGCGGATTCAAACGGGCCTCATAGCCCAGGATGTAACCCTCTTTGGTCAGTTTTTGAACGCGCGCCAGTACCGCCGTCGGGGACAGCGACACCACCTCGGCAAGCTTCAAATTACTCATGCGGCCATCGGTTTGCAGCGCACCCAGTATCTTTATATCCAATCGATCGATTTCGTACATGTTTTCAAATTATTTAACTATCGAATATTAAAATTATAGTGATTTATTTCGATTAAATAAAAGGAAGATACCCACATTATCTATTCTTCACCCTAAAAGCCCACGAGCCCAAAATGAACGCCAGCCTACCCACATCACAACGCATGCCCGCCGCCGATTGGGCAGATGGTCCGCTGCAACGCAGTGCCTTGCGGGAGGCCATCGCCGAGAACACCCGCATCAGCGAACGTGAAGCGATTGAGAAACTTTGCGAATCGATGCAGGCTGACCCTGAGGGCCACGCGGCGACACAAGCCCTGGCGGGCACGCTGGTCGAGGGACTGCGGGCCCACCGACACGGGAGCGCAAAAGCAAACCTGATTCAAGATCTGCTGCAGACCTACACACTCAGCTCGCGCGAGGGCGTCGCGCTCATGTGCCTTGCCGAGTCGCTCCTTCGTATTCCCGATGCAGCCATGCGCGACGCGATGATCAGAGACAAAGTCACGCAAGGCCATTGGTCAGCGCATCTGGGGGAGACACCGTCGGTGTTCGTGAATGCGGCGACATGGGGATTGCTCATCACAGGTAAGCTACTGAGCCCAGAGCAAGCCGCGCGAGAGCAACTGGGTGACAGCCTTAAACGCGTACTTCGTGCAGGCGCAGAGCCCCTGATTCGCCATGCCATGGGGCTTGCCATGCAAATCATGGGGCATCAGTTTGTAGCCGGCGAGACAATCGCCAAAGCCACCCAGCATGCGGCGAAGCAAGAGGCCAAGGGCTATCGCTATAGCTATGACATGTTGGGCGAAGCGGCAATGACGGCAACCGATGCGGCGCGTTACTTGAAAGCCTATACCGATGCCATCACGCACATTGGCCGGACGGCGACGGGATCCGACGTCATTAACCGTGCAGGAATATCCATCAAACTCTCGGCGCTACACCCACGCTACAGCCGCGCCCAGAAGGCGCGTGTTATGGCAGAGCTTTATCCCAAGCTTTTAGAGCTCGTGTTGCAGGCCAAGACATTCAACATCGGTTTGAACATCGACGCCGAAGAAGCCGATCGCCTTGACCTGTCTCTCGACTTGCTTGAGCGTCTCTGCTTCGAACCGACCCTAAAGGGCTTCGACGGTATCGGCTTTGTGATTCAGGCCTACCAGAAGCGTTGCCCGTACGTGATCGACTGGCTTATTGACTTGGCGCAACGCAGCGAACATCGCTTGATGGTCCGATTGGTCAAGGGCGCCTACTGGGATTCAGAAATCAAACGCGCGCAAGTAGACGGTCACGCCGACTACCCGGTTTACACGCAGAAGTCGCACACCGACGTCTCATACTTGGTGTGTGCAGAAAAGCTTTTGCGAGCAGGCGACGCGATCTACCCCCAGTTTGCGACCCACAACGCACACACCGTGGCTGCAATCGTGCACATGGCCAACCCAGCGCACTACAAAGCGGGGCAGTATGAATTTCAGTGTTTGCACGGCATGGGCGAAGCCCTCTACGACCAAATCGTGACAGGTCAAGCGGGGCATACAGGGCCACGCCCTTGCCGCATTTATGCCCCGGTCGGCGCACATGAGACGCTGTTAGCCTATCTCGTTCGACGCCTGCTCGAGAACGGTGCAAATACGTCGTTCATCAACCGCGTCTCTGACAAGTCAATCCCAATGACTTCGCTGATTGAAGACCCGCGCGTCACCACGCTGGCAATGCGCCGCGCATCACCGCCAGTCGATATGCGTCACCCGCAAATCCCGCTGCCAGCGGACATCTACGGCGTTGGGCGGCGCAACGCCACCGGTGTGGATTTGAGTGACGAAAAAACCCTAGAGGCCATCGGTAGCGCGATCCAAACGTGCACAGAAAACCGCATCCGCGCGCACACCATGACCCCGAATAAGCCAGCTGCCGAGCGGGTGTGGCGCGTTGTTCGTAACCCCGCCGACCATCAACAAACCATTGGTTATGTCGAGCTTGCCAATCCGTGCGATATCGACCATGCCTTCAAGATCGCATTGAGCGATGGGCAGGCCTGGTCAAAAACAGCGGCGGATGCGCGTGCCTGCGCGCTCGATAAGGCGGCCGATCTGATGCTGGCGCAAACCAAAGCGCTCATGGCGCTCCTGATGCTAGAGGCAGGAAAAACAGCGGCGAACGCGATTGCAGAGGTGCGCGAGGCCGTCGACTTTCTGCGCTACTACGCCGCACAGGTGAGATCCGACTTCTCCAATGACACGCACCACCCCCTTGGCCCAGTGGTCTGCATCAGCCCTTGGAATTTCCCGCTGGCCATTTTTATTGGCCAAATCTCAGCCGCACTCGCCGCCGGCAATACCGTCGTTGCAAAGCCAGCCGAACAAACGCCCTTGATCGCCGCCAAGGCCGTCGCTTTGTTGATGGAAGGCGGCGTACCCAGTAGCGCACTGCACCTGCTACACGGGGATGGCGCAACGATTGGCGCCGCTATGGTGTCACACCCAGCTGTCGCGGGTGTCGTTTTTACGGGCTCAACTGAGGTGGCTCGGTTGCTGCAAAAAACACTCTCAACGCGCCTGGGAACAAACGGGCAGCCCATTCCGCTAATCGCTGAGACTGGCGGTCAAAACGCCATGATCGTTGACTCTTCAGCACTGACCGAGCAGGCGGTCGCAGACATCGTGAGCTCTGCTTTCGACAGCGCAGGACAGCGCTGTTCGGCATTGCGCCTGTTGTGCTTGCAGACCGATGTCGCCGACACAACCCTCGCAATGCTGCGTGGGGCCATGGCCGAACTAAGCGTTGGCAATCCAGCAGTCCTTTCGACGGATGTGGGGCCGGTCATCGACGAGGAGGCAAAAGCCGCCATCAATCACCACATCGCCACGCTTCGGGCGGCCGGCTGTAAAGTCACACAGAGTGGCGTTGGTGAGCAGGCCGAAGCGGGTACTTTTGTTGCACCCACACTCATCGAGATCAATGCCGTCAGCGACCTCACCCACGAAATTTTTGGTCCCGTGTGTCACGTGATTCGCTATGAGCACGACCAACTCAGTGCACTCATCGATCACATCATCGCCCTTGGCTTTGGCCTCACCATGGGCCTGTTCGCCAACCTGCGTCCGCTGCAGGTGTCGCCGGTGCTGGCGCATCGGTCGCCGCTGAAGAAGGAGATCGTCGAGGGGGTCGATCTGATCGTGTTCCGCGAGCTGACCGGTGGGGTCTATTTCGGGGAGAAGACGCGGACTGACACCATGGCGTCGGACCTGTGCGTCTATTCCGTCGAGGAGATCGAGCGGGTGACGCGGGCCGCCTTCAAGATCGCTTTGCAACGGCGTGGCAAGGTCACCTCGGTCGACAAGGCCAATGTCATGGAGACCAGCCGGCTGTGGCG
>JALQVQ010000300.1 GCA_023260315.1 Burkholderiaceae bacterium | reverse complement strand
CACCGACTGGACCATTGGTCACGTGCACTCTGGTGCCTTGGGTTGGGTGGGTTTCATCACCATGGGCTCGATGTACTACCTCATCCCACGCTTGTTTGGCCGCAAGGAAATGCATTCCATCAAAGCCATTGAGATCCACTTTTGGGTGGCCACTATGGGCATTGTGTTGTACATCGCTGCGATGTGGATTGCTGGTGTGATGCAAGGCCTGATGTGGCGCTCCATCAACCCCGACGGCAGCTTGACCTACACCTTTGTGGAGTCTGTGAAAGCAACCTTCCCGTTCTATGTGGTGCGTTTGGTGGGCGGCTTGATGTACTTGGGCGGTATGTGTGTGATGGCTTGGAACGTTTACATGACGGCGATGGCAGGCGTACGCGCCAACACCATTCACACTGCGGGCATTCCCTCACCACGCCTATCTCACGCGTGATCAACCCACAGATTCGACAAAGAACGAACAACATGTCTGACCAAAAAATCAAGGGTTTCACGCACGAGCGTATCGAGACCAACAACTTCTTAATGATCGTGCTAATCACCATCGTCCTAGCGGTGGGGGGCTTGGTTGAAATCGTGCCTCTATTTTTTCAGCACTCGACCACCGAGGCTGCACCCGGTCTAAAGCCCTACACAGCCCTGCAACTGGCTGGACGCGACGTTTACATCCGCGAAGGCTGCTACAACTGCCACTCGCAAATGATTCGTCCCTTTCAGGCCGAAACATTGCGCTATGGTCCCTACTCACGAGCTGGTGAATTTGTGTACGACCATCCCTTTCAGTGGGGCAGCAAGCGCACAGGTCCAGATTTGGCACGCGTGGGCGGACGTTACAGCGACGAATGGCACCGTATCCACTTAAACAATCCGCGTGACTTGGTGCCCGAGTCCAACATGCCCGCTTACCCATGGCTTAACACCGCCATGGTGCCCGCCGATGCCATGACCCAACACGTCAAAGGCATGCAGCAACTGGGCGTACCGTATACAGACGAGGATGTGGCGAATGCCAGAGCCGACGTTGAAGGTAAGACCGAAATGGACGCCTTGGTGGCCTATTTGCAGGTCATGGGTACGTCTTTTAAATGAGCGTGTACGCACGCAACAGGGACTCGCGCTATGGATATCAATGACATTCGCGCCATCGTTACGGTGGTGAGCTTCGTGGCTTTTCTCACCATCGTGGGTTGGGCCTGGTCAAGGCGTAACAAGGCAGATTTTGAAGAGGCTGCTCGGTTGCCCTTTGACGACGAAGTGCTTCATTGAGTCGGCCAGTAAACAAGTAGACAACCCTTAGAAAACCCATCGGCGCGCTTTGCGCTGGCATGACAGAGGCACGCCATGAGCGACTTTATTAGTGATTTTTGGTCAAACTACGTTGCCATCATTACGGTGACAAGTATTTTGTTGTGTGCCGTGCTGTTGTGGATCAGCGGTACAACCAAGGTCAAACCCACCAGCGATAACACCACGGGCCACGTGTGGGACGAAGACCTGTGCGAAATGAACAACCCCTTGCCACGGTGGTGGGTTGGCTTGTTCATCATGACAGTGTGTTTTGGTCTGTTGTACGCATTCTTGTATCCCACCTTGGGCTCCGACCCTGGCCGTTTGGGCTGGACTTCAACAGGTCAGCACGCGACTGAGGTACAAAAGTACCAAGACCGCATTGAGCCCATCTACGCCGCATTCAACGCCATGCCCGTAGAGGCGGTCGCCAGGGACCCGAAGGCACATGCCATTGGCGAGCGCTTGTTCATGAACAACTGTGCGCAGTGCCACGGCTCCGATGCGCGCGGCTCCAAGAGCTTCCCCAATCTGACTGACAAAGACTGGTTGTACGGCGGCGACCCCGAGACCATCAAAACCACCATTACCCAGGGCCGACAAGGCATGATGCCACCGATGGCAGCCGCGGTCGGAACCGGTGAAGATGTGACTAACTTGGCCCACTACGTGTTGAGCTTGTCTGGCAGTCCACACGATTCGATCAAGGCTGCGTTTGGCAAGAGCAAGTTTGTGGCTTGTGCTGCATGCCACGGCATGGACGGTAAAGGCAATACCGCATTGGGCGCGCCCAACCTCACCGACGACGTGTGGTTGCACGGCTGGGGTGTGGACCACGTGGCGACCATGGTCAACAAAGGCAAGCTTAACGTCATGCCCGCACAAAGCGCCAAGCTCACGGGCGACCAAATTCATGTGCTCACCGCCTATGTGTGGAGCTTGAGCAACGCGGGCAAGTTCAGCAAGTCTGGTAACTGAAGCCCGTTGGCCACGCGCTGTTAGCGTAGAGGCCACTGGCACCTAGCATGAGCAACATGACCCCCACCCGCGAGCCCTCCGAAGTCGCCCGCCGCACGCACCAAGCGGTCGCTTCTGACGAGGCCGTCACGGTCTCGTTGTACCAGTCGCAGGCCAAGATCTACGCCCGTGCCGTGACGGGCTTCTTCACCAACTGGCGTTGGTTTTTTGTGTGGGCGACACAAATTGTGTTTTACGGCTTGCCGTGGTTGTCGTTGCACGAGCGCCAAGCTGTGTTGTTCGATCTAGAGGCCAGACGCTTTTACATCTTCAACCTCATCTTGTACCCACAAGACTTCATCTATCTCACCGGCTTGCTCATTATCAGCGCCTTGTCGCTGTTTTTGTTCACTGCGGTAGCGGGTCGTTTGTGGTGTGGCTACGCTTGCCCACAAACCGTATACACCGAAATTTTCATGTGGATTGAGCACAAGGTCGAAGGGGACCGTTCCGCCCGCATGCGCTTGGATAAGCACACTTGGAACGCCAATCGCGCTGTTCGCAAAGCGACTAAGCATGGTCTATGGTTGTTGGTGGCGCTTTGGACAGGCGCCACGTTTGTCGGCTACTTCACGCCCATGCGCGACCTGATGGGCAGCGTCGTTACAAACGCACTGGGCCCGTGGCAAACCTTTTGGGTGATCTTTTATGGTTTTGCCACTTATGGCAATGCAGGCTTCATGCGCGAGCAGGTCTGCAAGTACATGTGTCCCTACGCCCGCTTTCAAAGTGCCATGTTCGACAAAGACACCATGATCGTCACCTACGACGAGAACCGTGGTGAGCCACGCGGCGCGCGCAAAAAGTCAGATGATCCCTCTGAGCTGAACCTAGGCTCTTGTATCGACTGCACCATGTGCGTGCAGGTGTGCCCAACCGGTATTGACATTCGCAACGGTCTGCAATACGAGTGCATTGGCTGCGGTGCTTGTATTGATGTGTGTGACGAAGTCATGGAAAAAATGGGCTACGCGCGCGGCCTTGTGAAATATGCCACCCAAAACGGCATGGCCAATGGCTGGAGCAAAGCGCAGATGTTACGCCGTACCTTGCGCCCACGTGTGCTGGTTTACACCAGCATTTTGGTTCTCATTACCGTGGCTTTATTCACCAATCTGTTCCTGCGCGACCCAATGCGCGTGGACGTTATCCGCGACCGGGGTGCGCTTGCGCGCATGGTTGAAAAAGGTTGGGTAGAAAACGTCTATCGTTTGCAGCTCATGAATGCGACCGAGCAAACGCAGCACTACGCCGTTCACATTCAGGGGCTTGACGGGGCGGTTCTCACCGCCGACGACGATGGCGTCTTTGCCGTATTGCCCGCCGAGCTACGCGCTGTTGCCGTTGCTGTGCGCGTGCCGCCGATGAGCCACGCGCCTGGCTCGCATCCTTTGCAGTTCGTGGTACGAGCTTTGACCGACACGGGCACGGATGGGGGTTCGGTGACCGAGTCGTCGACGTTTGTCATGCCGCGCTGATCGGCGTAGCAAGTTTTAAGAGGTATGTTTTTATGAGTACAGCCATGCGCGATACAGCCGTCCAAACATTGTCCGAAAAGCAATCGCATCAAACCGGTTTGATCTGGTGGCGCGAGCCACTGATGTGGCTGGTTGTTGGCGGTCCCGCTGTGGTGGTGGTCGCCGCCCTATACACGGTGTGGATTGCTGCGACCAACGTAGACCCTCTCATAGACAAGGGCGCCCCAGACCAAACGCATGTTGTGCAACACCAGCGCGCCGTGGGCTTGAGTGATATGCCGGCTGGTCAAGCCCGCAATCACGTTGCAACGCCAGTGCAGGCCTTACCCGCGAGGTAAAAAGCCCCGTACCACGACCTCTATTACAGGTATCTAACATTCATGAATAACGCACAGTCTCATGCGCAAGCTGCGCCCCGAAACGCAAGCGGCACGACCCAGCGCCTGGCGTGCATTTTATGGCCTGCTTTTCTGGCAGCGGGTCTAATGGAAATATTGGTGTTTGCATTTGTAAACCCCAGCGACTTGCACTTGGGTCAACGTCTACTTGGGATGGCGCCCGCCGGCGTGTACAGCGTGACCTTTTTTGCATTTTGGGCGGTGACGGCGACATCCAGCTGGTTAACCGTATTGCTCATGCTGCCGTTTCGCAGCGACAGCGCCTAACCTCGCACCAGTTTTCAGTGGCAGCGTAAGCGTATCAATCTCGACCATCAGGTACTGCCAAGGCGCGCAGGCCGTCCCTGTTGAGGATTTTGATATGGCGTTGCTTCACCTCAATGAGCATGTCGTCTGCGAACTTAGTGAAGGTACGGCTCACGGTCTCTAGCTTCATGCCTAGGTAGCTGCCGATCTCTTCGCGGCTCATTCGCAGCACCATCTCGTTCTCAGAGAAGCCACGTGCGCTCAGGCGCTTGGTGAGGTCGACTAAGAATGCTGCCAATCGCTCCTCGGTGCGCATGCTACCCAGCAACATCATCATGCCTTGATCTCTGACCAATTCTCGGCTCATTACGCGGTGGACGTGGTGTTGTAGGGTTGGTAAGTCACGCGAAATGTCAGCCATATTGGCGAAAGGTATGGTGCATACCTCCGCGTCCTCAAGGGCAATGGCGTCACAGGTGTGTTGACTGTTCATAATGCCGTCCATGCCTAAAATTTCGCCGGCCAGTTGGAAGCCCGTTACCTGTTCGCGTCCGTCTTGCGCAGTAATCAGTGTCTTAAAGAAACCGGAGCGCACGGCATACAGCGCATCAAAGCTTTGCCCCGTGTTGAACAGGTATTGCCCTCGGTTTAGCCGCTTACGGTTGGATACCACGCGATCGATCCGCTCTAACTCCTCGTTCGATAGGCCAATGGGCATGCACAAGTGGCTCAAGTTGCAG
>JALQVQ010000210.1 GCA_023260315.1 Burkholderiaceae bacterium | reverse complement strand
ATCCGCTGCCTTCAACTACTTCACGTTCACCATTGCTCTGGAGTGAGACCAATAATCCTTCATCGTTGCCAGTCGCAGAAACGATTAATTTACTTGCACCGCCGTATCTATAGGCGTTTGTAGCCACTTCTTCGATGTAGGGCACCAAGTGCGCGACCGCCTGTTTCATGACGCGTGCGCTTTTGACCACTTGTGGCAAAAACATTTTGCCTTCGCCAAAGAGGTCGCCCACCACGTTCATGCCGTCCATGAGCGGCCCTTCAATGACGTGGAGCGGGCGCCCCCCATCACGTGCAATCGCTTGCCACATCTCTTCGGTGTCTTCGACGATGAACTCGTTGATGCCGCGTACCAGCGCATGGCTCAGGCGTGCGCGTACGTCGAGCGCACGCCATTCGTTGCGCTTGCTGTCGTCTTTGGCCGCACCTTTGGCAGATTCCGCAACCTCAATCAGGCGCTCGCCCGCGTCAGGTCGGCGGTTTAAAACAACGTCTTCAACCCGCTCGCGCAGGGTCGATTCGAGCTGGTCGTAAACCCCGACCATACCGGCGTTGACGATGCCCATGTCCATGCCTGCTTTGATGGCGTGGTACAGGAAAACCGTGTGGATGGCCTCACGCACGGGGTCGTTGCCGCGGAAGCTGAAGCTGACGTTGGATACGCCGCCGCTGACCTTTGCGCCGGGCAAATTGGCTTTGATCCAAGCGGTTGCGTTGATGCAGTCAACAGCGTAAGTGTTGTGCTCTTCGATGCCAGTGGCAATGGCGAAGATGTTGGGGTCGAAGATGATGTCCTCGGCTGGAAAGCCGACGTCGTCAACCAAGATGCGGTACGCACGTTCGCAGATTTCAATCTTTCGCTCGTAGGTGTCGGCTTGGCCTTGCTCATCGAACGCCATCACGACTGCAGCAGCGCCGTAGCGCTTCACAAGCTTGGCTTGGTGCTTGAAGATATCCTCGCCTTCTTTCAGGCTGATGGAGTTGACAATGCCCTTGCCTTGTACGCACTGCAAACCCGCTTCGATGACCGACCATTTGCTGGAGTCGATCATCACGGGCACGCGTGCGATGTCGGGCTCACCCGCCATGGGGTTTAAGAACTTGACCATGGCGGCGCGGCTGTCGAGCATCGCCTCGTCCATGTTGACGTCAACCACTTGGGCACCGTTTTCGACCTGTTGGCGCGCAACGGCCAAGGCGTCTTCAAACTGGGCGTTCAGGATCAGGCGGGCAAACGCCTTGGAGCCAGTGACGTTGGTACGCTCGCCGATGTTGATGAACAGACTGTTGGCATCAACGCGCAAAGGCTCAAGGCCAGACAAGAGCATGGCTGGCGGTGGCGTGCGTGTCGCAGTAGAGGGATCAGCGGAAGTAGTCATTACAGCGGGAAGTCACCTGGTGGTCGTCAAATCAGGTGAGCGCCGTTTCTTGGGACCGCCTGGGTGCCATGACCAAGGGATCCTGCGATTACCAAGCCTGACTGGTGTGGGTTTGACCCGAACCACCGTTGCAACGCTCCTTGGTAAGCACAGCTCGTATTTTAACGTGTTTAGGCGGCCAGTCGCAGACCAAAAGCGATGA
>JALQVQ010000153.1 GCA_023260315.1 Burkholderiaceae bacterium | reverse complement strand
GTGCAAGATCTTGCGCCGGCTGTTGATACGGATAGTCCGGCAGCAGTGAGAGCACAGGCTGCTACAAACGAAGCATTGTCCGATAAGGATATTGCTAAGAGTTATCGCAGTCAAGCTGATGCCATGTATAAAGAAGAACTAGACAAGTTTGGTATTGAACAACTTGGCAGACGTAAACGTGATGATTACACGGATGGGACTGTTAGAATTACAATACCTTCTACGTCACCTTAATAAATAGGAGTTAAATTATGGCAATAACATCAGCAATCTGTAATAGTTTCAAAACTGAAATTTTAACAGGCGTTCACAGCCCGCTTGCGCGAACATCGACTCCGCCATCAACAAGCCCACTTCGTGGCGCTCGGTCGCCAGCGTCGCGAGCAAAACACGCGGCGGCTTACCGTTGGCTTGTAACGGTTGTTGCTCCATCGCCTGAATCAGCACACTCTTGACGACAGCAGTGAACAGGTGTTCTTGATAAATGGCCATCTGGCCACTGAGCCAAAACTCGCCGACCTGCGCACCCAAAGGCGCAATGACCTCTTCGATGGCGTCTGACAGGCCGCGCTCAGCAATGATTTGCATCAAGGTCTGATGCAATGCGCGGCGATTGGTCGCCTTCACAAGCGACACCAAATGCGCCAGTAAGGCCTGATCCTCTTGTGCCGCAACACGGGCGACCACAGGCGTTGTGACCGCTTCAACCTCACGCTGCAACGCGTCGAGCGACATCGGCACCACACGCCCAGCGCGCATGCCCACATCCAGCAACCGCTTAATCAGGCGCAGGCGCAATAATTGATCGTCGTCATAAACCCGCTCTTGGGTCTCATCACGTTGGGGTAATGGAAAGCCGTAACGCCGCTCCCAGACGCGCAAGCGGTCTTTCGCAATCCCGGTGTCACGCTCGATGTCAGAAATGGTGTAAATCCACGTCATAGGAAGTAAGCTCGGATCGATATAAAAAAGAAAAGGAATTTAAGTTTTGTCTAAGACAAGTTAGTATTTGATCCAAAATTGAACTTTGGCAAGTATTTTTTCCGCAACCTAGGGTATATCCCTGTGGACGCACAGCGAATAAGGGACGTTTGTCCAACCTCAGCATGAAAACTTTATCTCAAAGCGACGAAAACACGCTCTCCGGCAGCCGTCCCCGCGTTGCGGTTATCGGCTCAGGCATCTCCGGTTTGTCAGCCGCTTATGCCCTGCGCGACACGGCTCATGTCACGCTCTTTGAGGCCAACGACTATTTTGGTGGTCACACCCATACCGTCGACGTCACGCTGCCCACCGCCACCGGCACGCAAACGTGGGGCATCGACACCGGCTTTTTGGTCCTGAACGAACGCACCTACCCCGGCCTACTGGCGCTCTTCGCCGAACTGAAAATTCCACTGGCCCCATCCGATATGTCTTTTTCGGTCAAGGTCCCGAATGCCCGCGGGGACGGCAAGACACTGGAGTGGAGCGGGACCACGCTGGGCGCCGTCTTCAGCCAGGCCCGTAACGCCTTCCGACCCGACTTTTGGCGGATGCTTCGCGACATCCTGCGCTTCAACAAAATTGCGACCGCCATTGCCCGCACACCGCCGCAAGAGCGGCGCGCACAAGAAAACCAGCCGCTGTCCGAGTTCCTGATCACGCATGGTTTCTCAAAGCCTTTTATCGACTGGTACCTGCTCCCCATGTTGGGCAGCATCTGGAGTTGCCCAACGGCGCAGATGTTGGCTTTCCCTGTCGCCACGCTGATTCAGTTTTGCGACAACCACGGTTTGCTACAAATTGTGAATCGCCCCAAATGGTTCACGGTCGCGGGCGGGGCACGGCAATACGTTGAAGCCATCCTCAAAACCATCCCGGATGCGCGCCTGAGTAGCCCGGTCACGCAAATCATGCGCGACGCCAGCGGCGCCCACATCACAACGGCAAACGGGACTGCGCACTTTGACCACGTCATCATGGCCTGCCACCCAGACCAAGCGCTTGCCATGCTGGCAACGCCCACCGCCGAGGAGCGGGCTGTTTTGGGCGCCATCCGCTTCCAGCCCAATGTGGCCGTTTTGCATACGGACCCGGGTGTTCTGCCCTCAGCGCGAAAGGCATGGTCCGCATGGAACTACGAGCGCGCACCGAAACGCGACCAAGAGGACGCACGCGTCTGCTTGCACTATCTGATCAATCAGTTGCAACCCCTGCCGTTCACGCAGCCCGTGGTGGTGTCGCTGAACCCGGTCACTGACATCGATGCCCGTGCCGTGTTGGGCACTTATCACTACGATCACCCCATTTTTGACCTGGCCGCCATCGCTGCGCAGGGCAAAATAGCGGCGATGCAAGGGCAATCAAACACTTATTACTGCGGCGCGTGGACGGGCTATGGATTTCACGAGGACGGGCTTCAATCCGGCCTGCGCGCAGCCGCAGCCCTGCGCGCGACGTTCGCCTCGGCCCCCGCGACCCCATAACGGCGTGACCCCAAACGCGACCACCCTCGACACAACGCCGCACATTGGTTTTGGTGTGGTGCGTCACGCGCGGACACGTCCTGCAAAACACCAATTCGCCTACGGGAACTACTTTGTATGGCTGCCCATGCGGCAAGCGCAACAGGCGCCTGCCGCGTTCGACGCCGCCATCGCGCGTAACCGGTGGTCCGCCCTGTCATTTTTTGATGCCGATCACGGCACCGGCGGCCCCGATGCGCTGGCTTGGCTTGACCAACTGCTCGCAACGCAAGGCATTAACGATTGCACCGGTGAGGTCTGGTTGCACACCTACCCCCGCGTCTTTGGTTACGTTTTCAAGCCGGTTAGCTTTTGGTATTGCCACGACGACAGGGGCGCCTTGAGGACCGTTGTCGTTGAAGTGAACAACACGTTTGGCGAACGCCACATTTATGTGTTGAAGGACGTCAAGCTGGGGGTACCGCAAGAGGCAGGCAAGGTGTTCCATGTGTCACCGTTTTGCGAGGTGCGCGGGCGCTACCGCTTCAACTTCATGCACCAACACACAAAAGAAGGCCCTGTGCCGACACGGGTCGTGGCCCGCATCGACTACA
>JALQVQ010000131.1 GCA_023260315.1 Burkholderiaceae bacterium | reverse complement strand
TGATCCCGGCAGGTTTGGCGATCAACCAATCACCCTTCACGCGGGCTTGTTGCGCCAAGCCACCGCTGTGCACTTCACCCACGCCCCAGCCGTTCAGAATGACGGCATCGCCCACCTGCCATCGCGGGTGCTCGCTTTTGCGAACCTGCCCCACGAAGTCGATTCCGGGAATTAAGGTGGGTTTACGAACCACTGGCGACTTGCCCGTGATCGCCAAGCCGTCTTTGTAGTTGATGGATGAGTAGGCAACATCCACCCACACATCCCCCTCCGTGGACAACTCTGTGTTGAACGTGGCCTCATCGACATCGACCAATTGACATTGATAATGCGGTTCTTTGTCAATTCTCAGCGCTCTCATGCTTCACTTTCGGTGGGTTGATATCGATGCAACTCTATCAGACCGTGGTTTGCAAGCGACCCACGCTTGGCGTAAACCCCGATGAGAAGATGCGCGGCATTCGGTATAGTATTGCCATTCTGTTGACACGCTGGTGACACCGGTGTGATGCAGAGTGTTTTCATTTTTATAACTTCCTGCACTGGAGACCCTATGCAAAAAGCAAAACTCGTGGCCGCTGCTGTCGTAGCCGCTACCGCCGCTTTATCAATGCCCGCACACGCCGGCAAAACATTGGACGCCATCAAGGCACGTGACGCTGTTGTTTGCGGTGTGAACACTGGCTTGGCCGGTTTTTCAGCGGCTGACTCAAAAGGCGAGTGGAACGGCTTGGACGTCGATATCTGTAAAGCTGTCGCCGCTGCCACGCTGGGCGATGCCAACAAAGTCAAGTACGTTCCCTTGACCGCGCAACAGCGCTTCACTGCGCTGCAATCTGGCGAAATCGACATGCTGTCGCGTAACACCACGTTCACCCTGTCACGCGACGCATCGCTGGGCTTGCACGTGACTGGCGTGACCTACTACGACGGTCAGGGTTTTATGGTCCCAACAAAGACCAAAATGAAGAGCGCCAAGCAGCTCAAGAACCAAACCGTTTGCGTGCAGTCTGGCACCACGACTGAGAAGAACCTGACCGACTTCTCCAAGGCCAACAAGCTGAATATCAAACCTGTTGTGTTTGAAGATTTCAACGCATCGGTTGCCGCCTTCTTCGCGGGTCGTTGCATTGCCTACACAACGGACGCTTCAGGCTTGGCATCGATTCGCAACAAAGAAGCAAAAGATCCAAAAGACTACACCATCCTCCCCGAGCTGATCTCCAAAGAGCCTTTGGGCCCCATGGTCCGCCGTGGTGACGACGAGTGGTTTGCCATCGTCAAGTGGACGATTCACGGTTTGCTCGAGTCAGAGGAGTTGGGCATCACCAAAGCCAACGTCGAAGCCATGAAGAACGATCCAAGCCCAGCGATTGGTCGTATCTTGGGTTCGAAGGACGACACAGGCAAATTGCTTGGGTTGGACGCTGCATGGATGGCCCGCGCAATCGCCGCGACCGGAAACTATGGTGAAATCTTCGAACGCAACGTTGGCCCCAAGTCACCTTTGGGCTTGCCACGTGGCACCAACAACCTGTGGAACAATGGCGGCCTGATGTACGGCTACCCATTGCGTTAAGCAGTAAACACCAAGACTGGGCGTAACAGCCCAGTCACCAGCCGCATATCAAGTCGCCATGCCCAATGGCTTTGCCTCTTGATAAGCGGCTTTTTGTTTTAGGGCGATTGCGATTCGCAGTCCTTACAAACACCACCAAATAACACTATGAGCTCTCAATCAGCGCCTCCCAAAAGAAGCCGTTGGTCTTGGCGAAGTCAGGCCTTCCGAGGTCTGGTGTACCAACTGCTGGCGATCACCGTCATCGGCAGCGCCCTATGGCTGCTTGCACGCAATACCATGACCAACATGGAGGCACGCGGCATTCAAAGCGGCTTCGATTTTTTAACCCAAGCCGCCGGTTTCGATATTGGCGAAACCCCGATCCCTTACGACTCTGGCCAAGGTTATTGGCGCGCGTTTTTGGTCGGTTTGGCCAATACCTTGCGCGTCGCGGTCGTGGGTATTTTTCTAACAACAATCCTCGGCACTTTGCTGGGAGTCGGTCGATTCTCGCGTAACGCTTTGGTCCGTGGGATTTGCACAGCGTACGTGGAGTTATTCCGTAACATTCCCGTTTTGTTGCAGCTGTTCCTCTGGTACATCCTGCTGACAGAGTTTCTCCCAGACAGCTGGGAGCCCATGCAAGCGGGCAGCTTCTTCCTGAGCAAGGGTGGCTTGAGTTTTCCCGCCCCCATCTGGGCCTTCGGACACTTGACAGGCCTGCTTGGCATCGTGCTGGGCTGTGTGGTCGCGGCCGCCTACCGCCGCCGAAACCACCGGCATTTTGAGGCCACGGGTGAGTTGCGCGGTTCTTTATGGGTTGCCATCGTGCTCGTTCTGGGTGGTGGGGCGCTGGGATGGCTGTTGGGCGGTGCCCCAGCGTCGTTCGACGTCCCGGTGAAAGGTGACTTTGCTATTGAGCACGGCGCTGCCGTCACCCCCGAGTTCCTGACGGTCTTATTGGGCCTCACTATGTACACCGCCGCTTTTGTGGCCGAGGTTGTGCGCGCGGGTATCTCATCCGTTTCTGCGGGTCAAAGCGAGGCAGCGTCCGCGCTGGGGCTTAGCAAAGGTCAAACGATGCGCTTGGTGATGCTGCCGCAAGCCCTGCGCGTCATCATCCCGCCCCTGACCAATCAATATCTGAACCTGACCAAAAACTCATCGCTGGCGGTGGCTGTCGGTTACCCAGACATCGTCTCGGTCACCAACACGGCCCTGAACCAAACGGGTCGTGCTGTCGAGTGCATCGCCATCGTGATGGCGATCTACCTCACGACGTCGTTGGCAACATCGCTTCTGATGAACTGGTACAACACGCGTTCAGCGATCAAAGAGCGATAGGTCTTAACATGACAAATAAAATATTCGTACCCATCGCAGCAAGGCGGGCACCGGTCAATACGGAAGGGCTGGTGCCTTGGATTCGCGCCAACCTATTTGGCGACCTGCGGACCTCCATTGCCACCCTGTTTTTTGGTGCATTTCTGGTTTACGCCGGTAGCAACTTCTTGAGCTGGGGTCTTTTCTCAGCCTACTGGCTACCCGACCACGAGGCCTGCCGAGC
>JALQVQ010000087.1 GCA_023260315.1 Burkholderiaceae bacterium | reverse complement strand
GTGACACCAAACGCGACCACCCTCGACACAACGCCGCACATTGGTTTTGGTGTGGTGCGTCACGCGCGGACCCGCCCTGCAAAACACCAATTCGCCTACGGCAATTACTTTGTATGGCTGCCCATGCGGCAAGCGCAACAGGCGCCTGCCGCGTTCGACGCCGCGATCGCGCGCAACCGGTGGTCCGCACTGTCATTTTTTGATGCCGATCACGGCACCGGCGGCCCCGATGCGCTGGCTTGGCTTGACCAACTGCTCGCAACGCAGGGCATTAACGATTGCACCGGTGAGGTGTGGTTACACACCTACCCCCGCGTCTTTGGTTACGTTTTCAAGCCGGTTAGCTTTTGGTATTGCCACGACGCCAAGGGCGCCCTGAGGACCGTTGTCGTTGAAGTGAACAACACGTTTGGCGAGCGCCACATTTATGTGTTGAAAGACGTCAAGCTGGGGGTACCCCAAGAGGCAGACAAGGTGTTCCATGTGTCACCGTTTTGCGAGGTGCGCGGGCGCTACCGCTTCAACTTCATGCACCAACACACAAAAGAAGGCCCTGTGCCGACACGGGTCGTGGCCCGCATCGACTACACCGATACGGACTGGGCCGCAGGCCCCTTGCTTTGCACCAGCGTCAGTGGCACTCTAGAGGCCTTAACAACAACCCAGCGGCGGCACGCTCTGTGGGCCTACCCATTAATGACCTTTGGCGTCATGGCGCGCATACACTGGCAAGCCTTGCTCTTGTGGCGTAAACGGGTCCCGTTTTTCCGCACGCCTGCACCGCCAACCGAATTCACCAGCTAGCCCCCCGACACAAACGACATGCAACGATACACCACCACCGCCGACGCGATCAATCGGGCTAAGGTCCCCCTTGCAGCCAAGCGCCTGCTCAAGCTGCTCACCAAAATCGCCCATGGCGAGCTGCATATTCAGTGTCCCGATGGGACATGGCTGGTTTTCGGTCAACCTGGTGGCTTGCAGGCCTATATCGTTCTAAAAAATTGGCGTGTGTTTTCAGCGGCCATCAAAAGTGGCGACATTGGCTTTGCCGAAACCTACATCGCGGGCGATTGGCACACCCCCCAACTCGCGCACCTGTTACAGGTTCTGATTCAAAACCGCGATGCCATCGAAAAGGCCATATACGGGCACCCCATTGGTCGCCTTGCCTATCAAGTCAAACACTGGCTTAACCGCAACACCAAGGCCAATAGCCGCAAGAACATCCACGCCCACTACGATTTGGGCAATGCCTTTTACAGCTTGTGGTTAGACAAAACCATGAACTACTCCAGCGCGCTTTACACCAACGGTATCACCGACATGGCGATGGCGCAGACCGAGAAGGTGCGCCGCTCATTGCGCGAGGTTGACCTGCAACCGGGTCAGCGATTACTCGAGATTGGATGCGGCTGGGGTGCCTTGGCAGAAATGGCCACCCAAGAGTTCGGCAGCCAAGTGGTCGGCCTCACACTGTCAACCGAACAACTCGAATGGGCCAACAAGCGATTGGCCGCCACCCCCAACGGGCACTTGGCCGACCTGCGGCTGCAAGACTACCGCGATATCGGGGTGGTCAGCCCCGAGGCGCCATTTGACGCCATCTGCTCCATCGAAATGATTGAAGCCGTTGGCCGAGCCTACTGGCCCACCTACTTTGATACCATCGCCCAGCGCTTGAAGCCGGGCGGTAAAGCCTGTATTCAGTCCATCGTGATCGCCGACCGCCTGTTTGATCGGTACATCCAAGGCACCGACTTTATCCAGCAATACATCTTTCCAGGCGGCTGTTTGCCCAGCCCCCAGACGTTCCGTGAGTCGGCTGCCCGGGCCGGTCTGAAGGTGGTAAACGAGCACGCCTTTGGCCTTGACTACGCGCAAACATTGCGCACGTGGCGCCATACGTTTTTGCGAGAAGAGCCCGCTGTGCGTGCCCTCGGCTTCGACACGGCCTTTATCCGGACGTGGGAGTTTTACTTGGCGTATTGCGAAGCCGCATTTATGGAAGCCAACACCGACGTGATCCAATTCACGCTCGAAAAATCACCGGCACACGCGGAATGACCGGCCTCTTCAAACCCATGAATCCGCCGCTGACGGATTGGGCGGGCAAAGTGGTGTGGATTGTGGGTGCCTCAACGGGCATTGGCAGAGCCGTCGCCGAACAACTGGCGCAGCGCGGCGCGCGTGTGATGGTGTCAGCTCGGCAAGCCGGTGTCCTGCAACAATTCGTTGCGGCGCACCCCGGCGCGGCTGCTTACCCTCTGGATGTCACCGACCTCAGCGCGCTCCAAGAGGCGACACAGGCCATCGTGGCTCACGCGTCGCGGCTTGATGTGGTGCTGTTCGCCGCCGGCATCTACAAGCCACTGCGCGCCCAGCAGTTTGACCTGGCGCGCATGCGTCAACACCTCGACGTGAACGTGGTGGGCGCGTACAACTTGGTTGATGCAACGCTCCCGACGCTGCGCCAGCAAGGATTCGGCCACATCAGTTTTATCAGCAGCGTTGCGGGGTTCAGGGGCTTGCCCAACTCGCTCGCATACGGCCCGACAAAAGCGGCCCTCACGCACTTTGCGGAAGTCCTGCACTACGACTTGGCGCGCGATGGGCTCGGCATCAGCGCCATCCATCCAGGATTTGTGCAAACACCATTGACGGCACAAAATGACTTCACAATGCCCGCGCTCATCACCCCCGATGAGGCGGCCACTGAAATCCTAAAAGGCTGGTCGCTCGGGGAGTTTGACATCCACTTTCCGAAGCGTTTTTCATGGTGGCTCAAATTGATTCGCATCATGCCGCACAGATGGGCCCAAGCACTCATCAAAAAACTAACCCGTTTATGACTGCTCAGAACCGAACGGTGTCCGACCGCACACGTGCCTTGCTGCATTGGTTTGAAAACCTGCAAAGCACCGACGTGGCACGCATGGGGCAGTACTACGCAGACCCTGTTTTTTTCAAAGATCCGTTTAACGAGGTCTCATCCCTCGCGGCCGTGAAGCACATCTTTGACGACATGTTCAAGCGGGTCGATCAACCCCGCTTCGTGGTCACCACGGCGATCGAACAGGGGGACGATTGTTTCCTGACGTGGGACTTTTTATTCAACACCAAAGGCGGTAAGCCGTGGGTGATTCGGGGTGCCAGCCACCTGCGTTATGACGCCGCCGGCTTGGTGGCTTTTCACCGAGATTACTGGGACGCCGCTGAGGAGCTTTACGAAAAGCTACCCCTGATCGGCGCCCTCATGCGCTGGCTAAAGAAGCGCGCAGGCTAGCAAACGTTCACGCGTGGGCTGAGCCGGCAAAACTGGGACGCTGCATCAAGCGGTCCAACAGGGCTGACAAGTTGGGGTATGTTTCACGCCAGGTGATTTGCGGGAAGCGGAACTCAAGATAGGCCAACGCGCTGCCAACCGCCACATCAGACAGGCTGAAATGAATGCCGCTGCAAAACGGCTTTTCAGCCAGGCCCTTGGCCATCGCAGCCAGCGCGCCGTCAACCTTACCCATTTGCCGATCGATCCACGCCTGTGAACGCTGCGCCTCTGTGCGGCCCGTCCACGATGCCTCAAGACGCGCCAAAATCAAGGCATCCATAACGCCGTCAGACAGGGCCTCCCACGTTTTCACCTCCGCGCGCTCGCGGCCACTCTGCGGAATCAAACGGCCCACTGGTGACAGGCCATCGAGGTACTCAACAATCACGCGGGAATCAAACATTGCCTCGCCACCATCCATGATGAGGCAGGGGATCTTACCCAGCGGATTCGCCGCGGCGATCAGGGTATCTGCCGCCCACACATCTTCGGTGGTGAATTCGTACTCGAGGCGCTTCTCAACCATGACAACACGAACTTTGCGTACATACGGACTGGTTGCAGAACCAATGAGTTTCATTGTTTTGATTGATCGTTGAAGGAGAAATGATTCTAGCCACAGAAAGGGCCAAAAATCGCCCTAAAAAGGGGAGTTTTGGGCTGTATACCGCTGCAGGATCGATTTGTCGGCACGCCTACAATATTGGCTGCTTAATTGGTGCCCTTTGGCGCCCCACAACCCATGACACAAGACCTCACCACCATCTCTGCCCTCTCCCCCCTTGACGGTCGCTACAGCGGCAAATTGGCCGCCCTTCGACCGATCATGAGCGAGCATGGCTACATGCACAAACGCGTGCAGGTTGAGGTGACCTGGTTCATTGCCCTCACAGAGGCGGGTCTGGCCGAATGCCCCCCCTTGTCAGCCGAGGCCACTGCCTATCTGCGCGGCTTGGTGCAGCAATTCAGCGAGGCCGATACCGCCGCCATTAAGGCCATCGAGCGCGAGACCAACCACGACGTCAAGGCGGTAGAGTACTGGATCAAGCGGGCCTTCCAACGCGAGGCCTTGAGTCCCTCGGTGCGAGAAGAGCTTGCACGCGCTGGTGAATTTGTGCACTTCGCCTGCACCAGTGAGGACATCAACAACACCAGCCACGCTTTGCAATTACAA
>JALQVQ010000060.1 GCA_023260315.1 Burkholderiaceae bacterium | reverse complement strand
ATATTGATGGTTGCTTGAGTAATTTTTTCACGCAACTGGAATTTTCTCTTTCCACCATCAAATTCACTAGAGAAATCATAAAGAGGTAAAAGTTGACCAAAACTAAAACCAGAGAACTTATTGGTGATTGTAGAGTTTACGGTCAATCTGAAAGAGCTGAATCCTGCACCAACTGTAGGATCGGTTGGAATACCTGCGATTGTTAAAACATCACCACGCTGCACAACCGAATCAACGAGTTGGGTGTGGCGGAGCCCGTGATTCAGCAGCAGGGGTTGGATCGCATTGTGGTTCAGTTGCCAGGCGTTCAGGACACCGCGAAAGCCAAAGACATTTTGGGTCGTACCGCAACACTTGAGGTTCGTCTCGTCGATGAAAGCACCGAGGGCCGTGCCGCTGAGCGTGGTCAAGGCAACGTGCCGTTTGGGTCAGAGCGCTATAAAGAGCGTGACGGTCGGGACGTGATCGTGTTGCGTCAAGTCGTTTTGACAGGCGATAACTTGGAAGATGCCCAGCCGGGTTTCGATAGCCAAACACAAGAGCCCGCCGTACACCTCAATTTGGACGCCAAGGGTGCGCGCATCTTTAAAGACGTGACGCGTGAGAACATTGGTAAGCGCATGGCCATTTTGCTGTTTGAAAAAGGCAAGGGCGAGGTCGTGACAGCGCCTGTTATTCGGTCAGAGATTGGTGGTGGCCGTGTACAGATTTCTGGTCGGATGACCACACAAGAAGCCGCCGATGTGGCGCTTTTGTTGCGTGCAGGTTCCTTGGCGGCGCCGATGGAAATCATTGAAGAGCGAACCATCGGGCCTTCATTGGGTGCTGAAAACATTGCCAAAGGTTTCGACAGCGTGACGTGGGGCTTCTTGGTGATCGTGGCTTTCATGTGTGCCTACTACGCCATGTTTGGTATGTTCTCCAGCGTTGCGCTCGCCGTGAACCTTTTGTTGTTGGTGGCGATCTTGTCGCTGTTGCAAGCCACATTGACTTTGCCTGGTATGGCGGCGATGGCGTTGGCGCTCGGTATGGCGATTGACGCGAACGTATTGATCAACGAGCGTATTCGCGAGGAGTTGCGCGCCGGTGCGACGCCGCAGGCGGCGATTAACGCTGGATATGACCGCGCTTGGGGCACTATTTTTGACTCCAACATCACCACCTTGATTGCGGGTATCGCGTTGTTGGCATTTGGCTCAGGCCCAGTTCGTGGGTTCGCGGTCGTGCATTGCATCGGCATCCTGACCAGCATGTTCTCTGCCGTGATGTTCTCGCGTGGCGTGGTGAATTTTTGGTACGGCCGTCAGAAAAAGTTGAAGAAGCTCTCGATTGGTACGGTCTGGAATGCCAACCCCCAAGCGGCCGCCGACGAGTGAAGCGCCCTAGAACGTCTGCATCACAGAACAAATAGCACCGATAGAACGGAAACTGAATCATGGAATTTTTCCGAATTAAAAAAGACATCCCTTTCATGCGCCACGCCTTGGCGCTGAATGCCGTGTCTTTCGCGACGTTTATTGCATCCGTCTTCTTTTTGCTCACCAATGGCCTGAATCTGTCGGTTGAGTTCACGGGCGGTACCGTCATGGAGGTGGCCTATGAAAAGCCCGCCGACGTACAGGGCGTACGCGATGTATTGACCCAGTTGAACTACACCGATGTGCAGGTGCAAAACTTC
>JALQVQ010000294.1 GCA_023260315.1 Burkholderiaceae bacterium | reverse complement strand
CTGGAAAGCGCCCTAGAAAATCCCGTACTCATCGAAAAAACATATGCCCACTCATACGTCTATTGGTTTGTGGGGGGATTGGCCTTGGTGCTATCGGTGATTTTACTCGTTTGGTGGATCCGCCAACGAAAAAATGTGCCTATGTTGTCTGTGGATGATGCGCTGCTGTACCGTGGCTGCAGGTGACCTGCCTTGCGTTACTGATACGGCAACTGTTCGCACAGACCACCCGACGCCAAGCCGTTTTCCAAAGCTGGTGGATGGGGGCAAATTGGTTGGCCGCCACAACCTGGTGGCTGACGCACTCCATGACGGTTTACGGCGGTCTCTCACACTTTCTTGCTGGGGTGGCTGTTTTTGCGCTCGCCGCCGCACTGGCTGTTTACTTTGCCGTCACGCTGGGGTACCTCGCTTGGCACATCTGCGCCCCCCATCGCGCGACATCTCCCGTCACAAAGGCAACCGCGATCACCGCTGGGTGGGTATTGGCTGAGTGGCTACGGGCGAAGTGGTTTACCGGTTTCCCCTGGGGCGAGTTGGGTTACGCCCATATCGACGCCTGGGGATGGCTTGCGCCCCTGATCGGTGTCAGCGGGGTGACCGCGCTCGTTGTTTTCGCCACGGCTTGGGTGATTGCGGCGTGGCCATTTCCCGACACATTCGCGGCCCGATTAAAACGGCGCACGATATTGATCCGGATGGCCGTCGTCGCGGTTCTGATCATCGGTCTGCCAGAAAGCCTCCGCGTATCGCCAGTTGTTTGGACCCAGCCCGCTGGCACGCAATCGGTCGCTTTGTTGCAAGGCAACGTTGACCAGTCTGCAAAATTCAGTACCGGCGCAGCTGACGCCGTCCGATGGTACGTCGACGCCCTTCAAAGCAGCCAGGCAGATCTCCGTATCGTTCCCGAGACCGCCATACCCATGATCCCCGAGGCTGTCCCGAAAACGGTATGGAATGACCTCGTCGTGGCCAGCCGCCCACCAGCCGCCACCTTGATTGGTATCCCCGTTCAGATTGGCGCAACACGCTTTCAAAACGAGGCATGGGCAATTACGCCAAACAGTCAGCCGTCGCTTTATGGCGTTGCGCAGTACCGGTATGCCAAGCACCATCTCGTGCCTTTTGGCGAGCTGTCCCCGCCCGGCTTTCGGTGGTTCACGCGACAAATGGCAATCCCTCTTAGCGACTTCAGTCCGGGAAATCTTCTGCAGCCTCACTTTGATTGGGGTCGACAGATCTTGGCCATAACCATTTGCTATGAAGATGTCTTTGGTGATGAGCTGGCGCAGCGCATGTTTGCCCAACAAATGTCGCCCACTGCATGGGTCAACATGAGTAACCTGGCATGGTTTGGTGACACAACGGCAATTCCTTCACACGCGCTGATGGCCCGGTGGCGTGCAATCGAGTTGGGCCGCCCCATGCTGAGAGCGACAAATACCGGCACAACGGCTGTTATCGATCACAGGGGTGTCGTCGTTGCCGCCCTGCCGCAGGATGTCAGCGGCGTATTGACGAGCCCTTACGAGGGACGAACCGGTCTCACGCCCTACGTTGCATGGGCTGGTCGTTGGGGGCACACCCCTCTTTGGGTGCTATCTCTACTCATTTTGGTATTTCTCCGTGTGAGGCAAGACCGAGTCTGAAGCGCCGTAAAATTAAGGCCTACAAGGTACCCAACCACAATCCAATATGCGCACTTTCCAACAAATTATCTTGACGCTTCAGGACTACTGGGACAAGCAAGGCTGTGCTTTGCTTCAGCCATTCGACATGGAAGTTGGCGCTGGCACCAGTCACACGGCAACGTTCTTGCGCGCCATCGGGCCCGAGCCCTGGAAAGCGGCCTACGTTCAACCCAGTCGGCGGCCCAAAGATGGTCGTTACGGCGAAAACCCCAACCGGCTTCAACATTACTATCAATTCCAAGTGGTTTTGAAGCCAGCGCCGGCAGATATTCTGGATTTGTATCTGGGCAGTCTTGAGGCCCTTGGTTTTGACCTCAAAAAGAATGACATTCGCTTCGTGGAAGACGATTGGGAGAACCCGACCTTGGGGGCATGGGGCTTGGGGTGGGAGGTGTGGCTGAATGGCATGGAGGTGACCCAGTTCACTTACTTCCAGCAGGTCGGTGGTATCGATTGCAAACCTGCAACTGGCGAGATCACCTATGGCCTCGAGCGTTTGGCGATGTATCTACAAGGTGTCGATAACGTCTACAACCTCAAATGGACCGACACCACCACCTACGGTGATGTCTTCCTACAGAACGAGCAAGAGCAATCCGCATACAACTTCGAGCACAGTGATGTCGATTTCCTGTTCACGGCGTTTTCTGCGCACGAGCGTCAAGCGCAGAATCTGATGTCGGTTCAGTTAACGCTACCTGCATATGAGCAGATTTTGAAGGCCGCCCACACATTCAACCTGTTGGATGCGCGCGGTGCAATCAGTGTGACAGAGCGTGCAGCCTACATTGGGCGCATTCGTAATTTGGCACGAGCCGTCGCAAAGAGTTACTACGAGAGTCGTGAGCGCTTGGGTTTCCCATTGGCGCCAGCCGAATGGGTCGCGACCTTACCCAAAAAAGCTGCCTAACAAGCGCTAATCTGAACATTGACCGCAGAGCTTATGTCGAAAAATAATTTATTGGTTGAACTCTTTGTTGAAGAGTTACCCCCAAAAGCCCTTCGTAAACTGGGCGATGCTTTTGCCTCGCAATTGGTGGCGGGTTTGATTGGCAGTGGGTTGGTTGAGCCTGACACCCCGTTCACGGCTTTTGCCTCGCCTCGCCGTTTAGCGGTTCACGTGCCCCATGTTGCGGCGAAGGCCGATGACCGCGCACAGACACTTAAATTAATGCCCACGTCTGTCGGGTTGGACGCGTCGGGCGGGCCAACAGCGGCTCTTTTGAAACGCTTGCAAGGCATGGGACTGGGTGTGGACGCCGTTCCACAGCTGACCAAACAAATGGACGGTAAGGCAGAGGCTTTATACCTCGCGCGCACGGTGCCTGGTGTTGACCTCGCGGAAGGCCTGCAATTGGCTCTTGATGAGGCCCTTGCAAAGTTACCCATTCCGAAAGTCATGGCTTACCAGTTGCATGACAACTGCGAATTACCCGGCTGGACCAGCGTCAATTTTGTACGTCCAGCGCATCGTCTATTGGCGCTGCATGGCAAAGACATTGTTCCCGTCAGCGCGCTCGGCCTCACCGCCGGCCGTGACACCGTTGGCCATCGATTTGAGTCGCGGCAGGCGCTCATCTCTCTTGAATGCGCCGATGACTACGAGAGCCAGCTCACCGCAGTGGGCGCGGTGATCCCATCGTTTGAAAAGCGCCGTGCGTTGATCGTTGCGCAGTTGGCTGCGAAAGCCAAAACGCTTGCAACCCCTGAGACGGGGCCCTTGTCGCCCATCGATGACGAGGCGCTGCTGGACGAGGTCACTGCGCTGGTTGAACGTCCTAACGTGGTCGCTTGCGCCTTTGAGTCCGAATTTCTAGAGGTGCCGCAGGAGTGTCTGATTCTGACGATGAAGGCGAATCAAAAGTACTTCCCGCTGTTAAAGCAGGACGGTAAGTTGAGTAATCACTTCTTGGTGGTCAGCAACATTTCCCCCGATGACGAAAGTCAAGTCATTGGCGGTAACGAGCGCGTGGTGAGGCCGCGTCTGGCCGATGCCCAGTTCTTCTTTAACCAAGACCGTAAAAAAACGTTAACTGCGCGCTTACCCGATCTCGATAAAGTGGTCTATCACAACAAGCTGGGCACGCAAGGTGAGCGCGCTTTGCGTGTTCGTGCGTTGGCCAAGCGGATTGCTGCGGCGCTGATCGACGCGGGGTACGCAGAGGGCACACTCGTGGCAGCCGCAGATCAGGCGGCGTCGCTGGCAAAGACTGACTTGGTGACCGATATGGTTGGCGAGTTCCCTGAGTTACAAGGCGTCATGGGCGGCTATTACGCGCGACACGATGGTCTGGGAGATGCCATCGCCATCGGGATTGAGGACCACTACCGCCCCCGTTTCGCTGGTGACGATTTGCCGCGCAATGACGTGGCGATCGTTGTCGCACTCGCCGACAAATTAGAGACGCTCATCGGGATGTTCGGCATTGGTAATTTGCCAACCGGTGACCGCGATCCTTTTGCTCTGCGCCGTCATGCGTTGGGCGTTGTGCGGATGTTGATTGAACGTGACTTGCCCCTCTCGTTGGATGCGGTGTTGGCGGACGGTGCCAGCGTCTTTGGAGATCTCATCACTCATGACTTGGCACCGCTTGCCTCATTCATTCAAGATCGTTTGGCCGGGATGCTTCGGGAGCAAGGCTTCGATGTGCGAACAATCGATGCAGTTCTTGCTCTTTCGCCGCAGCGCCTTGCCGATGTCCAGCGGCGGTTAAAAGCGGTCACTGCATTTGTCGCGCTACCTGAAAGTGAGGCGCTTGCGGCCGCCAACAAGCGCATCAGTAACATTCTTAAAAAGGCCAACGCCAGCGAGATACCTTCAAAGGTTGAACCCGCATTATTTTCCGAGACTGCTGAATCAGCGTTGGCTGAAGCAATCGCTGGGGCCAAGAAGATTGCGGAGTCTCATTACGACGGTGGTGACTACGCGGCATCCCTCACGGCACTCGCGTCCTTGCGCGCACCTGTCGACGCCTTCTTTGATGGGGTCATGGTTAATGCCGACGATGTAAACGTCCGTGCGAATCGTTTGGCCTTGCTGTCAGAGCTTCATGGCACCATGAACCGAGTCGCAGACCTTTCGCGCTTGGCATCCGCATAAAGCCAAGATGCAAAACCAAATGCGACTGGTCGTTCTCGATCGTGATGGCACCTTGAACTTAGACGACAAGGCGATCATCGCGGGCCCGGATGATTGGACGCCCATCGCAGGTGCGTTCGAAGCGGTCGCACGCCTCAATCAAGCCGGGTGGCGAGTGGTCATCGCAACCAACCAGTCCGGTTTGGGGCGAGGCTTATTCGATGCGGACACCATGAACCGCGTGCACGCCAACATGAACAAGTTAATGGCAACCGTCGGCGCGCAGCATTGCGGGAACCAGGCCGTATAGACCTTTTCGTTCATGTCGCGCAGGACGCTCGGTTCGTTGACCACCATCGCGCCTTGTTCTTTGGCGCGCTCCAATATGTAGGTC
>JALQVQ010000288.1 GCA_023260315.1 Burkholderiaceae bacterium | reverse complement strand
TCGACCATGTCGGCAACCACTTGCTTGGTCACGTTAAACATCGATGTGAGGTTGGTGGAGATGACGGCATTCCAGTCTTCCAAGGTCATTTTCAAGAACATGCGGTCACGTGTGATACCTGCGTTGTTAACCAACACGGAGATGGGGCCATGCTCAGCTTTGGCTTTGGAAAACGCTTGAACCGTGCTGTCCCAATCGGACACGTTGCCGACTGACGCGTAGAAGGTGAAGCCCAGCGCTTTCTGCTCATCCAACCATTTTTGGTAATCGCGCGTGGGGCCGCAACCGGCGATAACAGTGAACCCGTCTTTGTGGAGGCGCTGGCAAATCGCGGTTCCGATACCGCCCATACCACCGGTGACGTAAGCAACTTTATTCGACATGAAGTATTCCTTTAAGTGATTTTTAAATAAACAGCGCCGCGGGAAATCAGCTGCGCTCGACGGTTAACGATACCCCCATACCGCCGCCGATGCACAACGCGGCCAAACCTTTTTTGGCGTTGCTGCGTTGCATCTCGTGCAACAGGGTCACCAAAATGCGGCAACCTGACGCGCCAATCGGATGCCCGATCGCGATCGCACCGCCGTTGGGGTTGACCTTGGCGGGGTCAATGCCGAGCGCCTTGTTGACAGCGCAGGCTTGCGCGGCAAACGCCTCGTTCAACTCAAACACATCGACGTCGCCCACAGACCAACCCGCGCGCTCAAGTGCCTTTTTGGATGCGGGTACAGGCCCCATACCCATTGTGGCGGGGTCCAGTCCGGAGGTGGCGAAGCTGGCGATACGCGCCAAAGGCTTCAAGCCCAGTTGGGCCGCTTTTTCTGCGGACATGACCATGACAGCAGCAGCGCCATCGTTGATACCCGAGGCGTTACCCGCCGTCACCGTACCGGCTTTGTCAAAGGCGGGGCGCAAGCCAGCCAGCGCATCGGCATCCGACTTGCGGTTGATGAATTCATCGGTATCGAACACGATGGGGTCACCCTTACGCTGCGGAATCACCACGGGGACGATCTCGTCCTTGAACTTACCGGCGTCCTGCGCGGCGCGCGCTTTTTGCTGACTGGCTAGCGCCAACGCGTCTTGATCAGCGCGTGAAATGTCGTTTTCTTTGGCAACGTTTTCTGCCGTGATACCCATGTGGTACTGGTTATAAACGTCCCACAAACCGTCCACGATCATGGTGTCCGTCATCTTCCAGTCACCCATTCGCTGGCCATTGCGTGACCCGTTCAAAACATGCGGGCTGGCGCTCATGTTTTCCTGTCCACCAGCGATCACGATCTCGCTATCGCCCCATGCCACCGCTTGCGCAGCCAACATCACTGCCTTCAGGCCAGAACCACAGACTGCGTTAATGGTGAGCGCGGGCACTTCCTTTGGTAAACCGGCTTTCATGCCCGCCTGACGTGCGGGGTTCTGGCCCACACCCGCGGCCAAGACCTGCCCCATGATGACCTCGCCGATTTGATCAGGTGACACACCCGTGCGGCGCATCAAATCTTTGATCACGGTGGCGCCCAAATCTGTCGCAGAAATACCAGCCAGTGAGCCACCAAACTTTCCAACGGCTGTGCGGGCGGCGGCGACGATAACGATGTCTTTCATGTTGATTTACTTTCTCAGTTTTCAGGTTTAACGAGCGGGAAAGGGGGAAGCGGCTTTGGCTTTTTCTTTGACGTATCGGCCAGGCGCTGGCTCGATGGCTTTGTATTTTTTGGTTTTAGGCACTGGTATTTGCTTACCCGCCTTGGGCTTGAGCCAAGCAGCCCAATCGCCCCACCAACTGCCTTTGTGTTCGGTGGCGTTGGCGATCCAATCATCGACATTGGCGGGAAATGCCGTGTCGGACCCGATCCAGTGCGAGCGCGACCTTGGAATTCTTAGAGGACATGCTCCTGAGGCTACTGCCGAATGACAAAGACAGTGCGAGATTTGTAGTGTGATTTAGTTTGCTAACGCTGGAATGAGTGCGGCTAAAAGAAATTTCTTTTTTACATCTGGCATGGTAAAACAAGATGGCACTTTAG
>JALQVQ010000181.1 GCA_023260315.1 Burkholderiaceae bacterium | reverse complement strand
AGCGCCCCAGTGGTGCTGATTTGCCGCAGCGGCAAGCGCACGCTTGATGCGGGCCTGGCCCTTGAGGCTGCCGGCTATACCGATGTTTACAACGTGTTGCACGGGTTTGAGGGCGAGCTGGACGATCGGTTCCATCGTTCGACCGTAAACGGCTGGCGTTTTGATGGGCTACCGTGGGAGCAACTCTAAATTTGAGCGCCCCCGATACGCGCGACCAAGCGCTTGTCACCCTCCGCACGGTTTTTGGTTTTGATGCTTTTCGCGGGCCACAGGCCGAAATCATCACCCATGTGATTGAAGGCGGCGACGCCCTCGTGTTGATGCCAACAGGGGGTGGCAAAAGCCTTTGCTACCAAATACCCGCCATTGTTCGGCAGCAACGGGGTCATGGCGTGGCCATTGTGATTTCACCGCTGATTGCCTTGATGCACAACCAAGTTGGCGCGTTGCACGAGTTGGGTGTTGCCGCCGCCTTTTTAAATTCAACGCAAAGTTTTGAAGACGCCCGCCTGATTGAGCAGCAGCTGTTGCAGGGTGGGCTGACCCTCCTTTACGTGGCGCCAGAGCGCCTGACAACACCTCGGTTTATGGCCCTGTTAGACCAGTTGCATGCCCGGCAACAGGTCAGCTTATTTGCCATCGATGAGGCGCATTGTGTCAGCCAGTGGGGCCATGACTTCCGTCCAGAGTATCGCGCGCTGTCAATGTTGCATGAGCATTTTGCCGGGGTGCCGCGGCTCGCGCTGACCGCGACGGCAGACGCCTTGACACGCGAGGACATGCTGCACCATTTGGCGTTGACCGGGTCGCGTCAATTTATCAGTAGCTTTGACCGCCCCAATATCCGCTACCGAATCACCGAGAAGCGGGATGCGATGGCCCAATTGCTCGCCTTCATACAAGGTGAATTTGAGGGCGAGGCGGGTGTTGTGTACTGTCAATCCCGTCGTCGCGTTGAGGAGGTTGCTGAGCAACTCGCGCGCGCAGGGGTCAATGCGTTGCCGTATCACGCCGGGATGGACAGCGAGGTGCGTCGGTCACACCAAGACCGCTTTTTGCGTGAGGAGGGCGTTGTCATGGTGGCCACGGTTGCGTTCGGCATGGGCATCGATAAGCCCGATGTGCGCTTTGTGGCGCATATGGACATGCCGAAAAACATTGAAGGCTATTACCAAGAGACCGGCCGAGCCGGCCGCGATGGCCAACCCGCCGTGGCATGGATGGTTTATGGCTTGGCGGATGTCGTTAACCAGCGGCGTCAAATTGATGAGGGGGTCGCGAACGACGCTTTCAAGCGTGGCCTGCGCGCAAAGTTGGACGCCTTGTTGGCCCTGGCGGAGGCCACCGACTGTCGCCGGGTTCACTTACTGGACTACTTTGGCGAGTCCAGCCATGCATGTGGCAACTGTGACAATTGTTTGACGCCACCCGAAGTGGTCGATGCGACGGAGAATGCGCGTAAGTTGCTCAGTACGATTTATCGCTTTCAGCAGGTCAGTGGCACGGCCTTTGGTAGTGGTCACCTGCTGGATGTCTTGCGTGGCAAAGTGACCGACCGGGTGCGGCAGTACCAGCATGAGCAACTCAGCACGTTTGGTATTGGGGCCGATGTGTCTGATACCCAATGGCGCGCCTTGCTGCGGCAATTGGTGACCAGCGGTGCCGTGGTCAT
>JALQVQ010000159.1 GCA_023260315.1 Burkholderiaceae bacterium | reverse complement strand
CCCCCGAATTTCGGGCATCCTGAGTTGCCCCCGAATCACCCCGATCACCAAAGCGCCAATCGCGCCAACGCCTGCAGCCTCTTGCACCGTGAAAATGCCCGAGTAGATGCCGCCTAAAACCATCAGGAACAAAAAGAAAATCGCCCAGAGACCTCGCACCGAATACCACCGCTCGGCCCAACTGAACTTCTCACCACGCGGCAACAGGTGCGGGTGTTTCTTGGATAGGTAAGAAATGAGCAGGCTGTAGAACACAACCGCCATGAGCCCGGGAATCACCCCGGCAGCAAAGAGCTCGGTGATCTCAATTTCGGTCATGATCCCGTAGAGCACGAAGATGACCGAGGGCGGAATCATGATCCCTAAGGTACCACCCGCCGCGATCATGCCCGCCGATAAGCCAGCGTCATAACCACCGCGTCGCATCTCTGGCAGGGCAATTTGGGTCATGGTCGCGGTCGTTGCGACAGACGATCCATTGATCGCCGCAAAACCAGCACACGAGAAAACCGAGGCCAACGCCAAGCCCCCTCGGAAGTGACCCAGCCACGTGCGGCCCGCCTCGTACAACTCCCGACTCATGCCGCCGTAGGACGCAAATGCGCCCATCAAAACGAACATCGGAATCACGCTTAGGTTGTAATCCGTGATGACGGACAGCGGCACGTTCGCCAATAAGTTGATCGCAGGCATCCAACCGGCAACGGCGCCAAAGCCCGCTATGCCTGTGACACCCATTGCAATCGCCACGGGGACGCGCAAGGCCATGAGGCCAAACATCCCCGAAAAGCCCAATATGACTAAGAGTTCGCGTTCCATTTAAGCCATTTCCTCGGGCATCAAATCCTCAGCCTCACCGCGCCACAGTTTCACCAACCGGAGCGCGCAAAGCACCGCACCTACAGATAGACCAAACGAAGCGGGAATAAAAAACCAATCGAGGGGCAGCAAAAGATCCATGGTGGTCTGGCCGCCGGTATTCAACGATTTCACCCACATCATCCACGCCATCGCGATGGAAAATACGAGCGTGAGCGCAGTTGCAAATAAATCAATGCGGCGTTTGGTGGCTGGACTGCTCAGCTCCCAAAACAAGTCAACACAAATATGACTGCCGTAATAAGTTGCCAACGCAAAACCCCAAGACAGCGCGATGGCCTGCAGCATGCTCGCGCCATCAAACCAATCGGGGATTTGGAAACCAAAAACATACCTAACAAAAACGTTGCTCGCCGTGAGGAGTGCAATCAGCAGCAGGAAAAATGCCGCAGTTGTCTCGGTAGCGGCGAGCAGACGTTTCATTAGGTAGCCTTTCAGTTGGGACTGGTTGACTCAATCACTCTTTCAACTCAGACAGTACTTGCTTACCGTCAAGTCCGATCTTCTTCATGCTGGCTTCCCACTGGTCATACACGGGGCGTGTGGCCGTTTTCCATGCATTGACCTGATCAGCCGTCAGCGGCACGATGGTGTGATCACTCATCGAAGCGAACTTTTTCTGACCCGCATCTTCGTAGTCACCCCAGTCCGCGCCAATCTTGGCTGCCCACTTGTTGTTGCAGTGGTCGTCCATCACCTTCTTTTGATTCGCGCTCAATTTGTCGTACCAAGCCTTGTTCATGGGCCAGACGAACGCGGCAGCGTAGAGACGCATGTCGGTGTGGTAGGTCGTGACCTTGTCAATCTTGAAGCTCAGAATCGATTCCCAAGGGAACGTGATCGCATCCGCAATACCCTTGGACAACGCGTCGCGCGACTCAGGCGCTGACACCTGAACGGCTGAGCCGCCCAATACGTTGACCATCTGGGCAACTGTGCCGTTCGCCGGGCGAATCTTCATGCCACGAATTTGATCGGGTGAGGTAATCGGCTTCTTGGAGTGAATGGTGCCGATGTGCAGGTGTGCCAAGCAAACTTTGACATCCTTCATTTCGGTCGGTGCGTACTTGGCGTACCAGCGATCGACTGCAGCCGAGGCGGGGCCAGGCTTTTGAAACATGAAGGGCAGCTCGGCTGCGGCAAAAATAGGGAACCGTCCCGCCTGATAGCCGGGGTTCACAAAGGCCATGTCCGCAATGCCATCGCGCACCATGTCGTAGTGGTCAGGCGCCTTACCCAACTGTTGCGCAGGGAAAATGCTGACTTTGATGGTGCCGCCAGAGGCCTCTTCAATCGACTTACCCCAAGGGATGATGCCGAGTCGGGCTAAGGCGTGCTGGGCGGGCACCCAGTGCGCAAACCGCAACTCCACGGGCGCGTCGGCTGCTTGTGTGGCGAATGACGCACTCAGGGCGAGGCTGGTGAGCACCGCGGTACGCTTTAAGTGGTTGGAAATTTTCATCGGTCTGTCTCCTTCTTTCTAGCACGTTAAAAAATCTTACAAATCAAAAGTGCAAATAACATTAAACAGTGTTGGCGCACTTTCCACAGCGGGGATTACCCTTTTCACGCTCTTCTCAAAAAAGTTACCACGGCTCAATTGGGAACCTGTTTGAACCACCGGATCGGCTGCGACTGCGGTGAAGGCGCCACATGCGCATCGGGATTCGAAAGCGTGGCCTTGATGGCTTCAGCCAACTGCTTGCCCGCCGCATCTAACCCCTCTGAACCCGTCAGTGCCGGCTCAACACACGTGCGCCACAACCGATCGTAGTTTTCTCTGCCTCGTTTTTGGGTGTCGCCGTAACCCTTCAGGACCTGCGGCAAACTGGCTAGCGCCAGTCCAAATGTGGGTGATTTCGGCGTCAATTCGCGCATAGCCTCCCACCACGCATGGCGAGCAGTCGCCTCCTCGTGGTAACGCAGGCTGCGCCTTCTCAACGGCCGCATGCGTGCCAAACCACGCAGCAT
>JALQVQ010000150.1 GCA_023260315.1 Burkholderiaceae bacterium | reverse complement strand
TTGTTGCATGTTGTGCAGCGCAGCCAGCAATGGCTTGAAAGGGCCACCGGGCAACGGCACGCTCGCGCGCTGTGCCTCGTGTTGCACAAAGGCATCCAAACCTTGGTCTTGAAACACGCGCTCGGCTTCATCACTGAATAGAACCGCATCGCCGTCAAAGGCAATGCGCAGCTCGTGTGGGTGATCGGCTGATGCCTGCGCGGAGTGCGGGTAAACCTGTGCGGCGGGCACGCCAGCTGCCAGGGCATCCCGCACATCGGACAGGTGTGTGGATAAAAACAAATTGGCATGCAGCGGGCGCAGGTAGCGCCAAGGCGGACGCCCGCGCGTGAAGCTGCCGCGCTGAATGGCCAAGCCATAGTGTTTGGCCGATCGGAACACCCGCATCCCGCTTACGGGGTCGTTACGCGAGAGGATAACCACCTCCACTTGTTGACGGTCAGGGCTATTAAAGGCGAGCAGCTTTTTGACCAAGGAAAAGGCAACCCCCGGTTTTGCGGGCTCATCCAAGCGGGTCAGCTGCAATTGCATGTAGGCGCGGTCATCGCCTTGTTCGAAAACGTGGTTTTCTTCTTCGAAGTCAAACAAGGCGCGCGAGGAAATCGCGACCACCAGTTTTCCATCCAATGAGGTTGCCATGTGATGCGGTTAACCGTTCTTTAAAAAGAGTTGAAAGACGGGGTTCTCGGTTTCGTCGATGTAAGGGTAGCCCAGTTCGGTGAGGAATGTCTTAAAGCCCTTGCTATCCCCTTTGGGTACCTGCATGCCGACCAAAATCCGCCCGTAATCAGCGCCTTGGTTACGGTAGTGAAACAGGCTGATGTTCCAGTTGGGTTGCATCAGCGTTAAAAACTTGAGCAGCGCACCCGGGCGCTCAGGGAAGATGAAGCGCAACAAACGCTCATCGCCAGTTTGGCCGTTGGGGCCACCCACCATGTGCCGCACATGCTCTTTGGCCAACTCATCGTGCGTGAGATCAAGGGTTTCAAAGCCGTGCTTACGAAACAACTTGGCAAGCTTCGGACTCTCGCCTTTTTGTGTTGACAGGCCAACAAACACGTGGGCCTGTAAACCGTCTTTCATGCGGTAATTGAATTCGGTGACGTTGTGCGTACCGCCCGGCAAATCACCCACCAGCCCAACAAAGCGGCGGAAGCTGCCGCGCTCTTCGGGCATCGTGACCGCAAACAAGGCCTCGCGTTCTTCGCCCACATCGGCACGCTCGGCAACAAAGCGCAAGCGGTCAAAGTTCATGTTGGCGCCGCACAAAATGGCGCCAAAGGTCTGACCTTTCACGCGGTTTTTTGCGACGTATTGTTTGATGGCCGCGACAGCCAATGCACCGGCGGGCTCAACAATCGAGCGGGTGTCGGTGAAGATATCCTTGATGGCGGCACAGACGGCATCGGTATCCACCGTCATGTACGCGTCCACCAAGTCGTGGGCCACGCGGTAGGTCTCGGCGCCAACCAGCTTGACTGCGGTGCCGTCCGAGAACAAGCCCACATCTGCCAGCGTCACGCGTTTGCCCGCTTCAATCGATTGGATCATGGCATCCGAGTCATTCATTTGCACGCCAATGACCTTGACGTCAGGCCGCACCGCTTTGATGTAGTTGGCAACGCCGGCAATCAGGCCGCCCCCGCCAATGGCAACAAACACCGCATCCAGCGGGCCTTGGTGTTGGCGCAACATCTCCATGGCGACAGTGCCTTGCCCGGCGATCACATCGGGGTCATCAAACGGATGAACAAATGTGAGGCCTTTTTTAACCTCCAACTCAGCGGCATGGGTATAGGCGTCAGAGTAACTTTCGCCGTGCAAAACCACCTCGCCGCCAAGACCACGCACCGCATCCACCTTAACTTGCGGCGTTGTTGTGGGCATCACGATGAAGGCTTTGGCTCCCAGTTTGCGTGCGCTCAAGGCGACGCCCTGCGCGTGGTTGCCAGCCGAGGCGCAAATGACACCGCGTTTCAGCTGTTGCGCGCTGAGGTGAGCCATCTTGTTATAGGCGCCTCTTAACTTGAAGCTGAAGACGGGCTGTTGGTCCTCACGCTTCAATAAAACGGTGTTGCCCAAACGCGCGCTGAGGCGCTCAGCGACATCCAAAGCGGTCTCTTTGGCAACGTCGTAGACCTTGGCATTCAAAATGCGGGTCAGGTAATCGGCGGGACTTAGTTTTGTGGTTTTGGATGTATTGGGCACGGTTATCGGTTTCTTATCGGCTGAATCAGTCAGCCACGATGATACGCGCGGGCATCAAATGGGCAAAAAAAAGCCCCAAGCGAGACGCTTGGGGCTGAATCCACCTTTTTTGAGGAGGTGGAGGAGACAACTCGATGAGATTGGAAGAATGTCTACAATCTCGATGAAGAAATTATAGCCACTTGGTGCATCGCAACAAAGCTTTTTTCATAAATTGTTTACCGGCCAACACACGACGTTAGGAACTCACAACATGGAATGCACCGTCACATGGACAGGCGCCACGAACACGCGATCAAACATGGGGTTCATCGCAGAAACAGGCAGCGGACATGTTTTGAATATGGACGGCGCGCCTGACGACGCCAAACCTGAAAACGGCGGGGCCAACATGGCGCCAAGGCCGATGGAGACGGTATTGGCGGGCACGGGCGGTTGCACCGCCTACGACGTTGTACTGATCTTGAAGCGTGGCCGACACCCTGTTACGGGGTGTAGCGTGAAGCTCACATCCGAGCGGGCCGAAACAGATCCCAAGGTGTTCACCAAAATCCACATGCACTTCACCATTACCGGCGACGTGCCAGCTGCAGCCGCAGAGCGTGCGATTGCCATGAGTCACGAAAAGTATTGTTCAGCCAGCATCATGCTCGGCAAGACCGCCGAGATGACCACCAGCTTCGAGGTGGTTTAAAGGCGGTGGGCCACGGTCGTCATGACCTTGGCGGCACCGCGCATCGCCAGCTGAACCGGAACCGGTAGCTGCGCGGCGCCGGCATGCTGCGCCTCTTGGGCATGGCGCGCCTCGTCCAATTTCATCTCGGCGACGACCGCGCGCGACGCCACGTCGTTTGCGGGCAGCTGATCCATGTGACTGGCCAAATGCGCCTCGACCTGCCGCTCTGTCTCGACGACGAAACCCAAGCTCACCCGCTCACCCAATCGCGCAGCAGCCAAACCCAGGGCAAAAGAGCCCGCATACCAAAGGGGGTTGAGGAGGGAGGGGCGGTCATCCAGAGCCTTCAGGCGTGACCGCGTCCAAGCCAGGTGGTCGGCCTCTTCAAGGCTTGCGGCCTCGAAGTGCTGCGCCAGTGATTCATTCTTTGAAAACACCCGGGCGCCCAAGGCCTGGGATGCATAAAGCCCCTGTGCACAGACCTCGCCTACGTGGTTCACGCGCATCAGGGCGCCCGATAAACGCTTTTCCTCTGTATTGAGAGGTTGGGCGTCTGTGGCAGCGCCGGCATTGGGCACTTGTCGGTTGCTGCTCGGCTTAGCGAACAAGGTGCGCAGGCTGGCGTCGAGGGCGGTGATGAGGGCATCGGTGGGCGTCATGGTTGTATTGTCGCAAAACCGACCAACAAGCCAGCCGCGAGCGAGAAAGACCGATCCGTGAATGCGGGTTGTATGGGTTTGTTGGATTGTTGCAACGATTTCTTGCAACGACAGAGTTGTTTATATTCAACAACTTACGAAATCCACGCGGAATACACATGAGGCGTTTGTTGGCTGGTGACAACGAAAGCCCCCAAAAACACCGAAATCCTTTGCAAGCCTTTCCGGGTTCTGGTCGAATACAGTCAACTTCCTAAATAAGGGGGGTTGGCAGCTGGCAAACCCAGCTGCTCTCATTTCAACTTTGGAGAACTCTCAAATGAAAAAAACTCTGATTGCTATGGCTGCTGTTGCAGTCGCTGGCGTTGCTTCAGCACAGGTTACCTTGTCAGGTAAGTTGTCTTTCGGTTACAGCGACAGCTACTCAAACAAAGAAGCCTCTGGAACCGCAAACGACTTTGGTAAAGCCGGTGCTGCGAGCGCACCTGCTGCCAAAGACGTTGCTGGCTTTGGCGTTTTTGACGGCCACTTCACCATGTCTGGTTCAGAGGACTTGGGCGGTGGCTTGACAGCTGCAGCTTCTATGGAAGTTCTGTCACG
>JALQVQ010000088.1 GCA_023260315.1 Burkholderiaceae bacterium | reverse complement strand
TGATCCGCTGATGCCTGTGATGACCACCAACTGATCGCGCGGTAAGTCGACATCAATATTTTTGAGGTTGTGAGTCCTTGCGCCCCGCACAGCGATGGCTCGCGCAGGTTGGGTCGGGCGCGCCGATGACTCGGCGTCAAGCATGGCGTCTAGGGCAGCAGCAGAGGGAGAGAGGTGATTCACAAGCCAAAATTCGCGAAAAGGGCAACCCAACATGATAAACCGCTACGGCTAACAATTGCCATAATGCGGCGTTACGGTCGTCTTTTTGCCATGATCCCTACTGCCTCCAACGCCACTGCTGCGCTTCGCATGACCTCGCTGGAGCGCCGCGCCAGCTTGTCACTGGCCAGTTTATTCGCGCTGCGCATGTTGGGCCTGTTCCTTGTCTTGCCCGTTTTCGCTTTAGAGGCCGCGCGCTACCCGGGTGGTGCAAATGTTGCGCAGGTCGGGTTGGCTTTTGGGATTTATGGGCTCGCGCAAGCCTGCCTCCAGATACCGTTCGGAATCGCCTCCGACCGCTGGGGCCGTAAGCCAGTCATTATCTTTGGGTTGGTTTTGTTTGCCGCTGGCAGTACCTTGGCCGCTGCCGCGCAAGACATTGAAACGTTGCTCATGGCCCGGGCGCTTCAAGGCAGCGGCGCCATCTCGGCGGCGGTGACGGCGCTCTTGGCTGACTTGACCCGGAACAGCGTGCGAACCAAAGGGATCGCCTTGGTGGGCGTCAGCATATCTTTGATGTTCGTGTTGTCGCTGGTCATTGCGCCGGGATTGAATGCGATCATTGGGCTGTCGGGCCTTTTTACGCTGACCGCTGTGTTGGCTGGTGTCGGTGTTTTTGCGGTTGTATTTTGGGTTCCCAAAGCGCCGGCGTTGCGCTTGCGTGTCAATCCCCTCAAGGGTCTTCGCACCGTCATTCAAAACACCCAACTTTTGCGTTTGAATTTTGGGGTTTTCAGTCTGCACGCCATCCAATTGGCGATGTGGATGGTGATTCCGGATTTGCTGGTCCAGTCTGGCCTGATAAAGGTGTCCCATTGGCAAATTTATTTGCCCGCCGTTTTGGGCTCTTTGGTGGTTCTCGGCGGCGTGCTGTTTCGGCTCGAGCGACGCGGCTATTTGCGGGGTGTTTTGCTCACGGCAGTGGCTTGTTTGGGGATCGCCCAGTTGGGTTTTTACGCCTACCTGCACACCGGTGCGACAGCCACTTGGGGGGGTAGCTCTGGTTTGTGGTTCGTTGGGTTCTTGTTGTTTTTGTTTTTCATCGGGTTCAACGCGATGGAGGCGAGTCAGCCCAGTTTGGTCTCGAAGTTTGTGATCCCTGAGTACCGGGGCGCGGCCCTTGGGGTTTTCAACACCGCCCAGAGCCTCGGCTTTTTTGTGGGGGGCGCATTGGGGGGCTGGCTGTTACAGGTAACCAGTGCGCAAACCGTTTTTGCGGTCTGCGCTTGCTGGCTGCTTCTTTGGGGCGCATTCGTACGTGGGCTACAGCCGAATCAGGCGACACACTAACGCATGATGCGGTCGGGTGCGCCGCTCAGTCGTGCTTCGAGGGCGTCACCGGTTGTCCGGTGACTTTCGAAATCATGTGCTCTGACAGCGTGGTGTAAAGCGGTCGGCTGATGAGCCGCGAGATCAGGCTGGCGATCATCGCTGAGGCCATCAATGACAGCACCATTGGGCGACCGTCCAGCATTTCCATCACGATGATGAAAGACGTCAAAGGCGCCTGTGTGACGGCGGCCAAGAAGCCTGCCATGCCCATGGCGATCAATGCCGGCAGCGCCAGTTGGTTATCGACGCTGAGGGTCAGCTGAGCCACGTCATGACCGATGCCCGCGCCGATCGATAGCGATGGCGCGAAGATGCCGCCTGGGACACCACACCACGTGGTGATCCATGTGGCAATGAGTTTCAGCAGAAAGTACAGCTTCGAAATGTCGGCTTCGCCAGTCAACATGGCCCGAACTTCTTCGCCACCGGCGCCAAAAGTAGCACCGTGCGTGACAAGGCCAATGATGGCGATGACGAAACCACCCGCTGCGGCAAAGCGAATCGGGTATCGCGCGCGGTAGTCGCTGAACCGATCGGGAGAGCCGGTCAGCGAGGCCGCCAGCAACCGGGAGAACAAACCGCCAAACGCACCGCAACAAATGATGACGAGCAGGGCAGGCAGGAAGACGCTCCAGTCGAGGGTCGGGACGACCATCGAGCCAAAGTAGGCGTAGTTCCCAAAGGCGGAGACGCCAATCAGACCGGCAAGCACAATCGCGGCAATGATCAAACCGCTGTTACGGGACTCGAGTTTGCGCGACAGCTCCTCGATGGCAAACACAACGCCCGCCAGGGGTGCATTGAAAGCCGCAGCAATACCGGCGGCACCGCCCGCCACCAACAGTGCGTGTTCATTCATGGCGGAGCCCGGGCGCAACCAGCGGCGGGCATCGTGCATGACGCCCGCAGCGACCTGAACCGATGGGCCCTCACGCCCCATCGACAGCCCTGCCAACATACCGGCAGCGCCAAGTACCATTTTTGCAAAGGTCAGTTTGAGCGATACAAAGTGGCTGCGATGGGATGCGGGTAGCGCGGGGTCAAGGGTCGCCATCACTTGCGGAATACCTGATCCCGCCGCACCTGGTGCATACCGCCGGGTGAGCCAGACGATGCCTGCCGTGAGGGCAGGCGTCCAGATGAGAACAGCCATTGGCTGTGCGCTGTAAATGTGGCTAAACCACTCGTAAGCCTGTTCGCTCATGATGGTGAAGATCACCACCGCGAGGCCGGCCATGGCCGCGTAGGCCATCACGATCGCGCGACCCAGCCACGCCTTACCGTCCGACAATTCGTCTTGAAGGTTTTTTAGGAAATTGGGTTCTTCGTTTTGCATGCCGACCCTCCCATTTTGGCATGGACTTTTGGACTTCCCCGTATTGGTTGGGGCACAATGTCACCATCAACCCCGAATTGTGGGAAATTTGCAATGTCGCCGCCCCTTGCTGGCGTGGTGTTAATCGTTAACAGGATTTTGTGTCATGGCATCAGTCAATAAAGTCATCCTCATTGGTAATTGCGGGCGTGATCCCGAAGTCCGCTATATGCCGTCTGGCCAAGCTGTCGCGAACGTGAGCATCGCGACCACCAGCCGTCGCAAGGACCGCAACTCCGGCGAGATGATTGAGGATACGCAATGGCACCGGGTGACCTTTTACGAGCGGCTGGCAGAAATTGCGGGCGAGTACGTTAAAAAAGGCCGGCCCATTTACGTGGAAGGCCGTCTGAAGTACGGCAAATACACCGACGCCGGCGATAAGGCGGATGATGCTGATTGGTTGGCCCAAGCACTCAAGGGGTTGCGCGTGGCGCCAGACAAGATAGCGGGCAAGTCGCTGGCAGGCCTGCAGGTGATGTACTTTGAGGAGTTGGTCGAGGAAAAGTTG
>JALQVQ010000085.1 GCA_023260315.1 Burkholderiaceae bacterium | reverse complement strand
GCAACACATGAAGCAAAAGATCTCGAAAACCTCGATGCATCTATTGAACTTGTAACGCCTTCACCACCGCAGGGTCGATACCAACAATGTCGCCAACTTGGCCGACGTCATGCTCGGTAACCTTATCGACAGGATCAGTCAGGCGCAGCTTACGCGCATGAATCAAGCCGCCATCGCGACCCGTTAAGCCCACCGCCTTGCCACCCGCTTGGTTAATCAAGCCGACGATGTCTTGCTGTACCTCACCTGCCAGAACCCACTCAACCACCTCCATCGTCTCGGCATCGGTGACGCGCATGCCGTGAACAAACTCGCCCTTCTTACCCAGTCGTTTGAGCAACGATTCGATTTGAGGACCGCCGCCGTGCACCACAACCGGGTTGATCCCGACAAGCTTCAGCAACACCACATCAGCCGCAAAAGCGGCTTGCAACGCGGGGTCAGTCATGGCGTTACCGCCGTACTTGATCACCATGGTCTTACCGTGAAACTTACGGATGTAGGGCAAGGCCTTCGCCAACACTTCGGCTTGGTCTTTGGCAGAGATGGCAGACAAGGGGTCAGGTGTGGTCATGGCAACGAAGGGGTTAAATAAATCAGAATTGTGCCGCAGTTTTGCGAAGTCTTCGACAGGCACAATAGGCGCATTGCATTGCCATTTATGAAAGATAACATGTCCGAATTACAAGCTCAGTTTGAGCAGGCCAGTCAAGACGTCAACCAACTCAGTTCACGCCCCGATAACCAAACCTTGTTGCGCCTATACGCGCTGTTCAAGCAAGGCAGCGTTGGCGATGTGAGCGGCGACAAGCCCAGCATGACGGACATGGTCGGCTTTGCAAAATGGTCGGCCTGGAACAAGCTGAAGGGACAAACCAAGGAACAGGCGCAACAGGCCTACGTTGACCTGGTCAACGAATTGCTCGACTAAACCCGCTCAACCTCAACCGCGCAGTCATAAAAAGTTGGCGCGCGCCCCATATCCGTTAGGGCTTGTGATGTCACCTCATTCACGTTGGTGCCGCGCAAGCCCAGCTTGCGCCACCAAATGCCCAAGCCATTGACCACGCCGCTGCGCGCACGCTCACCCACGCGTGCCAAACAAACGTAACGGCCACGGTCATTGAAAACGGCCACAGTATCGCCGTCGACAATCCCCCGCGCAGCGGCATCCTCGGGCGACAGCTCCACCACGGGCGCCTGCTCAATGTCACGCAAGCTCTTCACATTAACGAAGGTGGAGTTCAAAAATTGTCGGGCCGGTGGCGAGATCATCGCAAGCGGGTAACGGTGTCCTTTGTCGGCTGGCTCCCAATTCGGAAGGTAGTTGGGCACGGGGTCCTGCCCGATCGCCAGTAACGCCGGATTTTCAAACAAACATTTACCCGTCGCCGTTGGGAACTGTCCATTGGCAAAAGGCGCCTGAGGCAGCTTCAAAGATGTGAAGCCATCACGCAACAACTGCGCCCAATCGACCACCTCCGGCGCGAAGGCCTGTTGACAGAGCGCCTCGTCACTGTCGTCAAAGCACGGCTCGGTAAAACCCATTCGCTTCGCCAGAAGGCGAAAGATGTCGGTGTTGGTTTTCGCCTGCCCCATCGGTGCAACAGCGGGCCGGTTCAGCAGCACATCGGTGTGACCGTAACTGGCGTGTATGTCCCAATGCTCCAACTGGGTGGTGGCGGGCAAAACGTAATCAGCGTAGTCGGCGGTATCGGTCTGAAAATGCTCCAAGACAACCGTGAACAAATCTTCCCGACCAAAGCCGGCGACCACCTGCGGTGAATCGGGCGCAACGGCAACAGGATTGCTGTTGTAGACGATCAACGCCTGTAAGGCAGGGCCGAACGTGGGACTTGTCGCGTGATTCAAATCAGCCCCGATCGTCGACATGTTGATGACCCGCGGACGCCGCCCCGACGGCAGAGCGGCGCGCAGGTCTGGGCGCTCCAACACCGCTCGTTGTTTTGGGAAAAACCCCGAACTTGAGAGCAACAAACCACCGCTTGCATTGCGCCAAGCGCCCACCAATGCGGGCAAACAGGCCACCGCACGCACGGCGTTACCACCGCCACGCGTGCGTTGCATGCCGTAGTTCAAACGGATCGCGGCGGGTTTGGTGTGGGCGTAATCAAACGCGAGTTGGGTGATTTGATCGACCGGGATGCCGCAGGTTTCGGCGGCGCGTGCGGCAGGCCATTCCAAAGCCCTTTCCCGCAACGCTGGCCAGCCCTCCGTGTGCGCATCGATGTAGTCGTGATCCAACCAATCGTTGCGAATCAATTCATTCATAAGCCCCAGCGCCAACGCGGCATCGGTCCCGGGCATGATCGCCAGGTGGGTGTGACAGCGCTCGGCCGTCTCGGTGCGCCTGGGATCGATGCACACCAGCTTCGCGCCGTTGCGCTTGGCGGCCTGGGCATGGCGCCAAAAATGCAAATTACTGCCAATGGCGTTGCTACCCCAAATGATGATCAACTGGCTGTCTGCAAAGGCTTCGATGCGCATGCCCACAGACGCGCCGTAGGTGTGGGCCAGCGCCGTCGCCCCTGCGGACGCGCAGATGGTTCGATCCAATTCTGAGGCACCCAAGCGGTTGAAGAATCGCGCGGCAATCGACTCCCCCTGCACCAAGCCCATCGTCCCCGCGTAGCTGTAAGGCAAGATCGCTTGCGCGTCGACAGCGGCGATCGCTTTGAGGCGCTGCGCGATGTCATCAAGCGCGTGCTCCCAAGACACGGGTTCAAAGCGCCCCTCACCCTTTTTACCGACGCGCTTCAGCGGCGTGAGGATGCGCTCTGGGTGATAGGTGCGCTCGGTGTAGCGCGCGACTTTGGTACACAACACCCCATCGGTGGCAGGGTGCGAGGGATTGCCCTTGACCTGCACCGCAACACCCGCTTGGACCGTCGTCAGCAGGGCGCAGGTATCGGGACAATCATGCGGGCAAGCACCACGTACCACGTGGGACGATGCCTCGATGGGCTCGGCAGGGGTGACAACCAGGTTCAAAGCAGCTCTCTTTATTTGAATTGAGGGGGCCGTTGGGGGCATTCAGTGCCCGCATTTGGCAGCCCCATGTAATAGCAGTAGCATAGCTTTTTTGTTTAGACAAACCAACGCGCTTTATGAACCTCATTGATGCAATCAAAGTCGACGCGGCCGAAATGGCGCGCGTGCGCAAGGACATCCACGCCCACCCGGAGCTTTGCTATCAGGAGGCGCGTACGTCGGCGTTGGTGGCGGATCAGCTTCGCCAGTTTGGGGTGGAGGTTCACACAGGTCTGGGGGTCACCGGCGTGGTGGGCGTCATTAATGGTCACCTGCCCCCAGCGGCGGGGCAGCCACTGAAAAGCCTCGGCCTGCGCGCCGACATGGATGCGCTCCCCATTCAAGAGTTAAACACCTTCGAACATGCCAGCCAACACCCAGGCAAGATGCATGCGTGTGGTCACGACGGCCACACCGCAACCTTGTTGGCGGCGGCCAAGCACTTGGCCGCCAATCGCGACTTCGCGGGGACGGTTTACGTCATTTTTCAACCCGCTGAAGAGGGCGGTGGCGGTGCGCGCGAGATGATCAAGGACGGTTTGTTTGAACGCTTTCCAATGGATGCCGTCTTTGCGCTGCACAACTGGCCGGGCTTACCGGTTGGCTTGTTCGCCGTGAGTCCTGGTCCTGTGATGGCATCGAGCAACGAGTTCCGAATCACGGTGCGCGGCAAGGGTGCGCATGCCGCCATGCCGCATATGGGTATCGACCCCGTACCCGTGGCGGCGGCCATGGTGCAATCCTTCCAAACCATCGTCACCCGTAACAACAAGCCGGTCGATGCAGCAGTGATATCGGTCACCATGATCAACGCCGGCGAGGCGACGAATGTGATTCCCAACACTTGCGAAATGCGCGGAACCGTGCGCACGTTCAGCGTGCCGGTGCTCGACCTGATCGAGCAACGGATGCGCGAGGTGGCACAGCACACCGCTGCGGCGTACGGCGCGACATGCGACTTTGAGTTTGTGCGCAACTACCCGCCCACCATCAACGATGCGACGCAGGCCGCCTTTGCCAAGCGTGTTTTTACGGCTGCTTTCGGCGCGGCCAACGTGGGCGACCAAGAGCCCACCATGGGGGCAGAAGACTTTGCTTACATGCTCATGGAAAAACCCGGGGCCTATATTTTTCTGGGCAATGGGACAGGTGATCACCGCGACATCGGTCACGGCGGCGGCCCATGCACCTTACACAACCCCAGTTACGACTTCAACGACGACCTGATTGGCATTGGCGCTACAGGCTGGGTGCGCTTGGTGAACGACGCGTTCAAGTCTGACGCGGTTTAAACGTTGGGATTCAGAGGCCGCGCAACTGAGCGATTTCTAACAGGCCATCCATCACCAGGGATTCGACCAGCTCGACCTCAACGCTCATGCTGGGAACCATTTTCCAGCCCGCACCGCCTGTCATGAAGCAAGCCGGTGCAACACCGGTGTGGTTTTTGAGTTGCTGCACCATGTGCGCCACAGCGCCGGCGATGGCAAATGTGCCGCCGCTGGTCAGGGCATCGCTGGTGTTGGTTGGGAATGCAACGACATCGCCTGTGGGCACATGCAAGCCGGCGGTACCTGACTCCAGGGCGCGCAACATGATGCCGTGACCGGGCATGATGATGCCGCCCAAGAAACGACCCGACGCATCAAGTGCCTCAACGGTCACGGCTGTGCCCACCATCACCACCACGCAAGGTCTTTTGTCGCCACGGGCCAATAGACGGCGATAGGCGCCGATCACCGCGACCCATCGGTCGGCACCCAAGCGAGGCGGGTGGTCATAACCATTGACAACGCCGCCCTCGGATTCGCTCGGCACCACCCACTGCGGCGCGACGTCCCAAATATCGAGCTGCTCTTCGACGCGACGCATGACCGCCGTGCCAGCAACAACACAGCCCAACATGGTTCGGGGGGCCGGCAAATCAGCCCAATCCGTCTCAGCCAACTGGTCAATGTGTTCCAAAAACTGGGCACCTTGAGCCAACGGCGTGGCACCCGGCGTCGCAGACGCATAAAGCGCCCATTTCAGCCGGGTGTTACCCACATCAATTGCCATGAATGTCATAAGCGGGATTATCGCCCATGACAACCGGCGTTATTTAGTTTTGGCGCCAAGGGAGGCCGCGTGCTCGCCAACCGCCGCGTGTGCCTCGGTGACCGTGCGTATCCGGATCGCCTTCGAAGCCCTCAAGAATGTTGTAGGCATCAAGCCCCAAAGCGCAAGCGCGCTTGGCAACAGCGATGGAGCGAACGCCGCTCCGGCATAACAGGACGAGCTTTTTGCCGTTGGCTGCGGCTTTGAGCTGCCCGTCCAAATCGGCGTTTTCAACCATCCCTGGCCACTGTTTGAACGGCACGGCGACCGCACCGGGTACCTGCCCCACCCACTCTCGTTCCGCATCGGAGCGAACGTCAACCAGAACAGCCTCGCCACTCTGCACCCAGGCCCATGCGAGGGCACAACTGACGTCACCGGCGTAACCCTCTGCCGCAGTTGGCGCGGTTAACGCTTGGTGTTCGCCCGCATCGTGGCGCACCCCAGAGGTCAGGTTGGCAGGCACGGCCTCGTCGATGCGTTTGGGGCGCGGCAGATTTAAGCCCGCCATGATCGCCACAAATTCAGCCTGGGTCTTGCCAGCCAAACGCTGGTTATTTTGTTTTTCAAAGCCAATGGTGCTGTGGGTGCGCCCTTGGTAGTCGTGACCCGGCCACACGGTGGTCGCGTCTGGCAAGGTGAACAGGTGCTGCTGAACGCTTTGATACAGGGCCTCGGCGCTGCCCGATTGAAAGTCGGTGCGTCCGCACCCGTTGATCAACAAGGTGTCGCCCGTGAATACGTTGGCACCCCAAACAAAGCACATGCTGCCGCCGGTATGGCCGGGCGTGTGCAACGCCTTCAGTGTTTCGTTACCAAACGTCAAGGTGTCGCCATGTGTCAGCTGAATCGCTGCCGTGGTGATGCCGCAGTCAGCTGGCGCGGCGGTTTTGGCACCGGTCAACTCCACCAACTTTGCAGCGCTGGTGATGTGGTCTGCGTGTGCATGGGTCTCGACGGCGTAACGCAGGGTCAGCTGGTACGACTTGAGCACATCAAGGTCACGCTCGATTTGCTCTTCCACCGGGTCGATGATGATGGCCTCGCGGGTTTCCGGGTGCATCAAGATGTAGGTATACGTCCCTGAAGGGGCATCAAACAGCTGGATGGGGGTCATGGTGTCACTCCTATTAATGGTTTGAAAAGTTAAATTGGATTCAGCCGAACTTGGCGAGCATGGTGGCGACCTCATCACCGTCGACCTCGCCTTGCGCAATCACGCATCCCACGAGCGTGAAGAAGGCCTTGTCAAGCGCCTTTCGCGACGCACTCATTTGCTGGGCGACCGCTTCGCAGTCTGCACCGGATTCAATGAGGTTTTGGACCCCACGCAACTGCCCCTCAATGCGCTTCAACCGCATGATCAGGGCCTTTTTTCGGGTGCCGTCGGTTAGGTGTGTCATAGGGCATCTTTCGTATTTTTTAAAAAAACTTGCGCCATTCGAGAATTATTATATATACTCCCAGGGGTATACCGCAACCCCTTTTTTAAAGGAACTTTTCATGCATCCGTTTTTACAAGCCACCATCGGTGGCCTCCTGATCGGTCTTTCCAGTTGGTTGGTGCTGATCGCATTTGGGCGCGTCACTGGCATCAGTGGCCTCACGATGGGCGCCGTGCAACCGGCAATCGAGAAACGCACCCTAGGCGCGCTCCTGAATTGGCGTACCGCCTTCATCGCGGGTCTGATTTTGGGTGGCACCTGGTTTACAGGCGTTTTTGAAGTCAGCACCGCCATGCCAGCGCGCACGCCTGGCTTACTCATCTTGGCGGGCATCTTGGTGGGCTACGGCACCATCCGCGGCAGTGGCTGCACATCTGGCCATGGCGTTTGCGGTTTAGGCCGCCGCTCTGCACGCTCGTTGGTGGCCGTGGCCGTCTTCATGGGCGCGGCAATGGTGACCGTGACTGTTCGAGGCTTAATGGCAGGAGGTGCCGCATGACAACCGCAACAACAAACACATCAGCCGACGTTAGCGACAGCGCGCGCGGCATCATTTTGGGCCTTCTCGCTGGCATTTTGTTTGCCGCTGGTTTGGTCGTATCCGGTATGACCGACCCCGCAAAGGTCTTGGGCTTCCTCAACATTGCCGCCCTCTTCACAGATGCCGTGCCGGGTGAATGGGACCCCAGCTTGGCCTTCGTCATGGGCGGCGCTGTGATCGTGACCTTGATTGCGTACCGCCACACCCAACCCAATGGCAATCACAAAGACGCGCTAAAAACCAGCAAACCATGGCTGGCCAACGCCTTCGTGCTGCCAAACCGCACCGATGTGGACTGGCCACTGATTAGCGGTGGCGCCATGTTTGGCGTTGGCTGGGCCTTGGGCGGCTTCTGTCCCGGCCCTGCGCTGGCCGCTTGGACGACCAACGGGGACCTGGTTTGGTTTGTCCCCGCCATGCTTATCAGCATGTGGGTGAGCAGCCGGATCAAGGGCTAACGCCAGCTTTGCGGCAGGGGGGTTCTCGGTTAAGATTTCGCTTTGGTTTACGTTTACGTAAACGTCATAGTTCATCTACCGTGAGCCCGCCATGACTGACCTGTCCGCAGACCCCCAAGTTCTTGCCAACTACCGTCCCAAAAACAAAGTCCGTTTTGTAACGGCAGCCAGTCTTTTTGATGGCCACGATGCCGCCATCAACATCATGCGCCGCATCCTGCAGAGCATGGGCGCCGAGGTCATTCACCTCGGGCATAACCGCAGCGTTGACGATGTCGTCACGGCGGCGATCCAAGAGGACGTGCAAGGCATCGCGATCAGCTCGTACCAGGGCGGCCATGTCGAATACTTCAAATACATGGTTGACCTCTTGCGCGAGAAGGGCGCTGGGCACATCCAAGTGTTTGGCGGCGGCGGCGGCGTCATCGTGCCGGTTGAAATCGCTGAGCTACAAGCCTACGGCGTTACCCGCATCTACAGCCCCGAAGACGGCCAGCGTATGGGTCTTCAGGGCATGATTGGTGACATGGTCATGCGCTGCGACCTTGACATCACGCAGAAGGGCCCCCAAGCGCTCAGCGCCATTCAAGGGCATGAGCCAGAAAACTGGCGCGCACTGTCCCAGCTGATTACCTCGGTTGAGGCGGGTCAAGCGAACGGCACCGTCATGGACGCGATACGAGCCGCCAGCCAGGCCGCAACGATCCCGGTTGTGGGTATCACAGGCACCGGTGGTGCCGGTAAATCATCGCTGACAGACGAGTTGATTCGCCGCCTGCGCCTCGATCAAGACGACCAGCTCCGCATCGCCGTCATCTCCATTGACCCGAGTCGCCGCAAGAGCGGTGGTGCGTTGCTGGGCGACCGCATCCGAATGAATGCCATCACGCCATGGCGCAACGGCCAACGCGTCTTCATGCGCTCGTTGGCAACGCGCGAGTTTGGCTCGGAAATCAGTGCCGCACTACCCGATGTGATAGCCAGCTGTAAGGCAGCGGGCTTCGATTTAGTGATCGTGGAAACCTCGGGTATCGGCCAAGGTGATGCGGCCATCGTTCCGCACGTCGATATCCCAATGTATGTGATGACGCCGGAGTTTGGTGCTGCCAGCCAGCTTGAGAAAATCGACATGCTCGATTTTGCGGCGTTTGTTGCCATCAATAAATTTGACCGCAAAGGCGCTGCAGACGCCCTGCGCGATGTGGCCAAGCAAGTACTGCGTAACCGCGAAGACTTCCAGAGCCGTTACGAGGACATGCCCGTCTTTGGCCCCAAGAAGCCATCCTTGGTAAGCGCAATTTTAAGAGTAATAAAAGGCCTATTTTGAGTTTGGTTGATTGCAAATATTTTTAATAGGTCCCGGCATTCTTTTCTATACTTTGAAACCTCAATATCAATGCCATTTGC
>JALQVQ010000045.1 GCA_023260315.1 Burkholderiaceae bacterium | reverse complement strand
CACGAGCTGATCGCCTGGACGGCTATCGGGGCCCGCACGACGGAGTCGCAGACGCATCGCGAGATGGCCTCCGGCCTGTCCACGCCCGTGGGCTTCAAGACCGGGACGGACGGCTCGCTGGACGTCGCGATCAATGCGTGTGCGTTACCGGGCGGCTCTTTTGGGTTTCATTTGGGCCTGTTGGCGTCAGCGCCCGATGATGCGGCGCTCGCCTCGGTGCTTGCGCATGAGCTGAGCCACGTGACCCAGCGCCACATTGCCCGCATCATCGAACGGCAAGAGAGCCAGGCCCCATGGTTGATTGGCGCCATGATTCTGGGCGCAGCCACCATTGCTGCCAGCCCCGATGCCAGTGCCGCGCTGATTGTGGGGGGGCAAGCGGCGTCGATTCAGACCCAATTGAACTTCTCGCGTGACATGGAGCAGGAGGCGGACAGACAAGGGCTGGTGGTACTGGCTGAATCCGGCTTTGACCCCAAGGGTTTCGTGCGCCTGTTTGACACCCTGCAACAGGCCAATCGCTTGAACGATGACGGCGCGTTCCCCTATCTGCGCAGTCACCCACTGACCACTGAGCGTGTGGCGGACATGCAGGGTCGTTTGTTTTCGGTGCCAGCGGAGCCCAGCCGAACGGGTGACTGGACGGCGCACTTGCCTGACCCCGACGCATCGGCACTTTTGCGGGTGCGTGCTGCGGTGTTAGCCGCCGCCGATGAGGGGGATGTGTTGCAAGCGTGGCATGCGCTGCCGCCTGCTGCTGCTGCCACTCGCCCCGCGCTGCGGTGGGCGCAAGATTACCGACGTGCTTTGGCCGCTTGGGCGACCAAGCGCCCTGATGTGGCCTGGGCGCGATTGCGCCAAGTGATGGCCGATACAACGAACCCAGCCGTGGTACAGGTGCTGCGGGAAACGGCGTTGGGTTGGCTGGCAAGTTCCGCCAAGTTTGAGGCCCTGCCTGCGGCCCATATTGAGGGGTGGTTAAACACCGCGCTCGTGGACGGCCAAAATGGGCGGCGTGCCGCACTGCTGGCTGCAGCGGCCTATATTGCCCACATGGGGCAGGCGGCACCAGCGGGGTCTTTGGACCAGGTGGCGGCGGCTCTGCGGGCGTGGTTGGTGAGCCATTCGGATGACGCTTTGGGTTGGCAGTTAATGGCGCGTGTGAGTGCGCAACAGGGCCAGTCCCTGGGGGCTTTGCGGGCGGAGGCCGAGTCATATGTGGCGCGGGAGCTGTGGCAAGGGGCGCTTGATCGCTTGTCCGCTGCCAAGCGTTTGATCGCGCAGGGCAAAGAGCGCGTGAGCGAGGCCGATGTCGCCATCATTTACGCCCGCGAAAAGGCAGTGAACCAAGCCATGGCATTGGCCCAGTCCGCACGCCGGTAATCGGCCAACGGTACACTAGGCACCCTCATGGCAGCGATACACATTTCCGACATCGAGTCGGCCATTAATTATTGGCGGACACAAAAACCATCACCTGACGGTGTCACGTTGTGCGCCGAGGTGCGGGCGTTGGCAGAGGTTTATGCCCTGCTGATTTATTACCACGAGACCGAGGCCGATGAGGCAACCATGCCCTTTGAGGCTTACGCCGCGTGGGAGGCTTGGTTTGACACCACCCCAGATACCCCGTGTATCGCCATTTGCTCGACCAGCCAAGGGGATGAAATGTGTAAGGGGTGCGGCCGCACTTTCGAAGAGGTGCAGTACTGGACCGAGATGGCGCCCGCCGAGAAGCGGGTGGTCTGGCGCCGCATCACGCTGCACGCCGATGCGTGGCGCTTCAACCGCTACAGCGAGCGGGCGATCGAAAACGCGGCTTAGCCCTTTGCCGCACGCAAGGCCAGCTCGGCGGCCTTACCCACGTAGCTTCCCGGCGTCATAGCCAGCAAACGGTCTTTATCGGCTTGCGGAATGGCCAGTGACGCAATCAGGCCGTGCAAGGCTTCGCGCGTGACGGTTTTGCCACGGGTAACGGCTTTGAGTTGCTCGTAAGCGCCACTGATACCGTAACGGCGCATCACGGTTTGGATGGGCTCTGCCAGCACTTCCCAAGCGTTGTCGAGGTCTTCAGCCAGTGCGTCAGCATTGAGTTCGAGCTTGCGCAAGCCGACCGCCATTGATTGATAGGCCAACACCGAGTAACCAAACGCCACACCCATGTTGCGCAACACGGTGCTGTCGGTCAGGTCACGTTGCCAGCGGGAGATGGGGAGTTTTTCGCTGAGGTGGCGCAACAAGGCGTTGGCCAAGCCGAGGTTGCCCTCGGCGTTTTCAAAGTCAATCGGGTTGACTTTGTGGGGCATGGTCGATGAGCCAATCTCGCCATCTTTTAAGCGCTGCTTGAAGTACCCCAAGCTGATGTAGCCCCACACGTCGCGGGACAGATCAATCAGGATGGTGTTGACGCGGGCCATCGCATCGAACAGCTCGGCCATGTAATCGTGCGGTTCAATTTGGATGCTGTAGTCCTGGAACGTCAGGCCCAAGCCTGCGGGCACAGGCGAGGACACAACGCCTTTGGCGAATGCCTCCCAGTCCACATCGGGCCACGCACTGAGGTGGGCGTTGTAGTTGCCCACGGCACCGTTCATTTTGGCCATGATGGCGACCTGCTCAATGCGCTGTGTGGCGCGCTGCAGGCGCACGGCGACGTTGGCCATTTCCTTGCCCACGGTGGTGGGGCTGGCGGTTTGGCCGTGCGTGCGGCTCAACATCGGGACGTGCGCGTACTGCGTCGCCATACCCAGCAAGAGGGCGACGACGTCGCCCAGCATCGGCAACAACACCTCGCGGCGTGCCGCTTGTAATTGCAAAGCGTGGCTGGTGTTGTTGATGTCCTCACTGGTGCAGGCGAAGTGCACAAATTCACCAGCGCGTGCAAGCTCTTCTCGCACCGA
>JALQVQ010000095.1 GCA_023260315.1 Burkholderiaceae bacterium | reverse complement strand
GAATCAGAACCTGTGCGAGAGCCTGTGTAGCGCGCTAAGCATGACCGAACACCAGCACAAGAGCCTCCTTATGCTGTCAAAGGGGTCTCGACGCAAAGTCGACCTGATCGCCAATTTGGCCTCAGGCGCCCAGGTCACTTGCATCGATCAGCCCTATGTAGGCCTTGACGCGCCGTCCATCAGCGTGCTCCGTGAGTTTTTTGAAGAGGCGAGTGATGCTGGCAAGCGCAGTCAGCGCGCTTGGGTTGTTGCTGACTACGAGGCAGACCCGCACCTGACTTGGGACCAGACGATTCTGTTGGCGGGCTAAATTCAACCGCTCCGCCGTTATTTCTAAAGGCTGTACAAAAAATACACGCTGTGTGTATTTCTTTTCAATGCGTCCCTGAAACCCAAATAACTCTAAGCAATTTTTGAAAAAAGCGAAACGAAGTAACCACTGATCAATACCAGATAGTGCGTTACACAGACCGCAACCGTACCGCGAAATAGCGAGCGGCAAAACGCAAAAAGCGGAAACTAAGTTACACGCTACGCGCGTATCTCTTTCCTTAAATTTTGCTACCTAGGCGACACCAGTAGTGGGTTTTCCCTAGCTTCCCAAATGTTGGCGAGGCGCATATTCCGTCCACTCGTTCGTTGAACACAACATCGAGTTGCAAATCGTTTTCATGGCATTTTTTTACAAAAGGGACAAATCATGAAGTCACGTGTATTTAAGCTTGCACCCGTCGTGACGGGTGTGTTGCTGGGGCTAGCCTTGTCGTCTGGCGCTGCCTTGGCTAAGGGAGACGACGACAATCTGCAAAAGCTGGGTGCATTCAAAACCACGGGCGCACCGGCGATGAAAACCGTCGAGCAAAACACCAAGTACGCAGAAAACCTGCGCAAGATGTTGAAGAACATCACGTTGCCAGATGGTTTCAGTATCGAACTGTTCGCGGTCGTTCCTGACGCGCGCCAGATGGCGGTCAGCCGCAACAAGGCAACAGTTTGGGTGGGTACCCGTAAGACCACGGTATGGTCAGTCACCGACCGGGATATGGACAACGTTGCCGACACCGTGCAGGAGTTCAGCCCAAGCGTGAAGTTCGATAACCCCGCTGGTGTGTGCTATTCCCCCGACGGTTTCTTGTTCGTCGGTGAGCGCAACCGTGTGTTGATGTTCCCTGCTGCTGAGTTCTTCATGGAAGGTTCGGACACTGTCGCGGTGCCAATCGTTCCACAGGGCACGCTCATCCCACCAGAGGAAGAGTCATACAACCACACGGCCCGCGTTTGCACCATTGGCCCTGACGGACGGATCTACATCTCATTGGGACAACCGTTCAACGTCACCCCCGCTGAGAAAGTAGACCTCTACCGCAAGGTCGGTATCGGCGGTATTGTGAGCTACAAAACCGACGGCAGTGACCGCCGCGTTGAAGCCACAGGCGTGCGCAACTCGGTTGGCTTGGCATTCAACCCCAAGGACAAGAGCCTTTGGTTTACCGACAACCAAGTGGACGGGATGGGCGACGACACACCGCCCGGCGAGTTGAACCGCGCGCCCAAAATGGGTATGTGGTACGGCCACCCCTACACAGGCGGTGGTGAGGTTCGCACCAATGAGTACAAAGATCAGCAAATTCCAAAAGAATTGGCTGCAATGTACGTCAAACCACAGATCGAGACCATCGCACACGCAGCTGACTTGGGCATGAACTTCTACACGGGTGATATGTTCCCGAAGAAGTACCACGGCGCCATTTTCAGCGTACAGCACGGTTCATGGAACTCCGTCAAACCCAAAGGTCCCCGTGTGATGGTCACCTATTTGGACAGCAAGGGCAACGCAACCAAAATGGAGCCCTTCGCTGATGGCTTCATGAACAAGAATGGGGTTTATTTGGGACGCCCAGCGGACGTTGCCATGTATGTCGACGGCTCCTTGTTGGTTGCCGATGACAAGGCTGGCGCAATTTACCGAATCTCTTACAACGGCAAGTAATCATCCCAGTGGTCTCTGAACAGAGACGTTAGGGCCGAGCCTCTGGGTTCGGCCCCCTTTTTACCGCGACTTATGAAACGATCCTCACAAATTAAATTCTGGGCATGTGCAACCGCGCTGTTAACCACCGTCAACACCGTGAATGCGGGTGACTTGGTTGCAGGTCGAAATAAAGTGGAAATGATGTGCCAGAACTGCCATGGCCTGAACGGTGTTGCCAACCTGCCCGGTGCAGCTAACCTCGCAGGTCAACAAGACGAATATCTGCGTCGACAATTGAAAGCCTATCGATCGGGCGAGCGTCAGGACCCTGTGATGGGGGTTGTAGCCAAAATGCTAACTGACGATGACATTGCCAATCTGGCCGCATGGTACGCGTCAATCAAGGTCACAGTTACTGACCCCGAGTGAGTTACCCGGGCGCAGATCACGTCGCCCGTACCCGTCAGCCGCGCTAAGATAGCGGAGTTTTTAGCCCACTGACACCCATATGAAACTCGCAAAACTGACGCGCGCGATATCACTTCTGAGCCTTGTATGCGCCGCCCTGACGGTCTCGGCGCAAGACAAAACCATTCAAATGGCCTCGACGACTTCCACCGAGCAATCGGGCCTCTTTGCGCACCTGTTGCCGAAATTCCAAACCGCCACTGGCATCACCGTCAAAGTCACATCAGTTGGCACTGGCCAGGCGATCGACATCGCCAAACGCGGTGACGCAGATGTCCTTTTTGTGCACAACCAAAGCGCGGAGGAAAAATTCGTG
>JALQVQ010000076.1 GCA_023260315.1 Burkholderiaceae bacterium | reverse complement strand
TCGCAGCGAGGGCGGGGCCACCCTCATTGTTCATGTCGTTGGCAACCAAACGCACACATTGGTCATCCACCAACAGGCCGTCATCGGCTTCTGTGTACCAGTAAGTGCGGATTAATTGGGCATGAACACCTGCATTGGACAGCGACTGCGCCAACACAGAGGCGAAAGCAGATCGATTCAAAAAGCCCTTGGTGTGACCACTGAGCCATGCGATGTAGCGGGCGTCGACCAACGCCATGCAAGTTGGCAGGCTGTGCCGCATGGGGGTGGACTGATGCGTATTGTGGGGGCGGAAAGAGCGACTTGAAGCGGCTGGAGGAAAAGAAGAACTCTGGCTAATTTGATCCATAAAACAAAAATAATAAGAAAAGAAAAGTGAAAACTATTTATGGCGGGTAACCCTTTAAAGCTGGGTGCCAGCGCCAGCGACAACGTCTGAGGACGTATTCGCTGGGTAAAAGTGTAACGAATAATTACTTTTAAATGGGATAAGTAAACGAACGCATCAAACCAGGTTGCTGAACGCGGTAATCACGGCGGGAGGGGCCTGAACCAACTCGATCAAAACGCCCTCTCCGGCGATCGGAAAAGCCTCATTCGACTTGGGGTGCAGGAAACAGATGTCATGCCCCGCCGCGCCTTTGCGAATCCCGCCGGGCGCAAACCGAACCCCCTGCGCGGTCAGCCAGTCGACAGCGGCAGGCAAATCGTCAATCCACAAGCCCACGTGGTTGAGTGGCGTGGCGTGCACCGCTGGCTTTTTGTCGGGATCGATCGGTTGCATCAAATCAACCTCCACCGTGAACGGGCCTGCGCCCATCGCACAAATGTCCTCGTCCACGTTTTCACGCTCACTCTTGAAGGTCCCCGTCACCTGCAGGCCCAGCTTATCAACCCACAACTCTCGCAAACGGCTTTTATCGGGCCCACCAATGGCAATTTGTTGGATACCTAAAACCTTAAATGGACGCGTCATGTGAAGCCTCACTCAAACTCAACGATGGGCTGATCCACCACCAAGCTCTCACCTTTGGCAGCAACCACTTTGCTCACCACGCCATCCGCGGCGGCGAACAAGACGTTCTCCATCTTCATGGCCTCAATCACAGCCACACGCTCCCCAGCCTGTACTTTTTGCCCAGGTTGGACCGCCACTTCAACCAGTAAGCCAGGCATCGGCGACAGCACGTATTTACTCCTGTCAGGCGGCGCCTTAAAAGGCATGAGCGCGTGCAAATCCGCCATGCGCGGCGACACCACCATGACCTCGATTTTGGTACCGTTGTGCTGCACCACCAAGGCCAAAGGGTTGCGCAAACTGCCCCGATCCACCTGTGCCGTGAAAGGCTTGCCATTGCACTGGCCGGAAATCGTGCCATCACTGATGCGCGAGGCTGAACGGATGTCGTAAGTCTTACCCGCAATCGTGACACGGGCAATCCCCACCTCACCACCAACCTCATCCACGTGGACGGCAATACGCTGATGCGCGCCCTTGCTGTCCATCACGATAGCGGCGTAATCTTGCCCAAGCTTCACCCCATAACCCGGCAACTGACCCGTGAGTTGGGCCGTCCGCTCACGCGACTTGCGCCGAACAAAGGCGGCAACGGCAACCAAAAAATTGGGGTCATCATGCGGCACATCTTCGGCGACAAAGCCGTGGCCGTAATGCTCGGCAATGAAGCCTGTATTGAAATCACCCGTCACGAACTTCTCATGCGCTAACAAGGCCGATTGAAAGGGGATGTTGCTGCTGACGCCTCGGATAACAAATGCATTCAGAGCACTGCGCATTTTTTCAATGGCATCGTTGCGATCGGTACCGTGAACGATGAGCTTTGCAATCATCGAGTCGTAATACATCGGTATCTCACCGCCCTCGTAAACGCCTGTGTCCACGCGCACACCGAAACGTGTCTCAGGTTGTGCCTGGAACATGGTCTCAGCAGGTGGGCGAAACTTCACCAAACGTCCCGTGCTCGGGAGGAAATTACGGAATGGATCTTCTGCGTTGATGCGGCACTCAATCGACCACCCCTCACGCTTCACATCGGCTTGCTTGATTGACAAGGGCTCACCAGCCGCTACGCGAATCATCAGTTCAACCAAATCCAGACCCGTAATGGACTCTGTCACGGGGTGCTCGACCTGCAGCCGCGTGTTCATCTCAAGAAAGTAAAAGCTCTGGTCTTTGCCCACCACAAACTCAACGGTACCGGCACTCTGGTAGTTCACGGCCTTGGCCAGCGCCACGGCTTGTTCGCCCATCGCGATGCGGGTTTTGTCGCTGATGAACGGCGATGGCGCCTCCTCAATCACTTTTTGGTGACGACGTTGAATGGAGCACTCACGCTCATTCAGGTACACCACATTGCCTTGGCTGTCGCCGACCACCTGGATTTCAATGTGGCGAGGCTCTTCAACAAATTTCTCAATGAAGACACGGTCATCGCCAAAACTGTTGCGCGCTTCATTGCGGCAACTGGTGAATCCCTCAAACGCCTCTGCATCGTTAAAGGCGACACGCAGACCCTTACCTCCGCCACCTGCGCTGGCTTTGATCATGACAGGGTAGCCAATATCCTTGGCAATTTTCACTGCCGTGTCAGCGTCCTCAATGGCGTCATTCCAACCGGGGATCGTGTTCACACCAGCGGCATCGGCCAGCTTCTTTGAGGCAATCTTGTCACCCATCGCGGCAATCGCTGCGTGCTTCGGACCAATGAACGCAATGCCTTGTGCCTCGACCTCGCGCGCAAAGGCCTCGTTCTCACTCAGGAAGCCGTAGCCGGGGTGAACCGCTTCCGCACCGGTTTGCTTGCAGGCAGCGATGATGACGTCGGCCAACAAATAGCTCTCACGGCTTGGCGGCGTACCGATGCGAACGGCCTCATCGGCCAGCCGCACATGGCGCGCTTCTTTATCTGCATCTGAATAAACCGCCACGGTGGCGATACCCATTTTTTTCGCGGTTGCAATCACCCGGCATGCAATTTCGCCGCGGTTTGCAATCAAGATTTTCTTAAACATTCAATCACTCCAGAGAGATTCGGTTAAACAAATGCACAGACCAGCGGTACTTACAGCGGAATATTTCCGTGCTTACGCCATGGTTTACTTAGCCATGGAAGAAAGAACAGGTAAGACTCTTACTGCTTTGTTAATTGCCGAAGAAGTCAATACACCAAAAGTCTTAGTCATAACAAAAAAGAAAGCACTAA
>JALQVQ010000145.1 GCA_023260315.1 Burkholderiaceae bacterium | reverse complement strand
GGTTTTGCGTTGATGTTCCAACAGTTCGCGCTTTTCCCCCACCTCAATGTCCGCGATAACGTGGCTTTTGGGTTGCGCGAGCAGGGCGTCGGTAAGGCTGCGGCGCGTACCGCCGCGGATGCGGCACTTGTCAGCGTCGGCCTCGCAGGCTATGGCGCGCGTGCCACGACGGCGCTATCCGGCGGTGAGCAGCAGCGGGTTGCCCTGGTGCGGGCGCTCGTGACCCAGCCGAAGCTGCTGTTGTTGGATGAGCCATTCTCAGCGCTTGATGCGGCCTTGCGTGGCCAATTGAGAGCAGCCTTTTTGGATGACATTCGCCGCGCTTGGGATGGCCGTACCGAATCGGTTCGCCGTGTTTTGCTTGTGACTCACGATGAGGCGGAGGCTCGGCAAATGGGACACCACGCTTGGCGCCTTGAAAAGGGCGCCTTAGTCCCGCTCTGGTGAGTCGTGGCTTTCGGATAAACCGTTCGGCGTCAGGTGAAGAACGCGATCGGCCATTCGCGCAGCGGCGTGGGAATGGGTCACCAAAACCAGCGCGGCCCGGGTGGCTTTTGCCTGTTCACATAACAAACGCATGATGCGTTCACCGTTTTCCGGGTCGAGGTTGCCAGTCGGCTCATCGGCAAGAATGAGTTGCGGTTGGTGTACCAGCGCCCGCGCAATGGCAACCCGTTGAAGCTGACCCCCAGAGAGTTGTTCGGGTAGCCGGTCGGTCATGCCACGCAGACCCACCGCTTCGAGCATGGCATTGACATCACCCTCACAAGCCTTTGCGGTTGCGCCCTGCAGCATCCGAGGGAGGGCGACGTTCTGAGCCACCGTGAGGTGGGGTAGCACGTGAAACGCTTGAAAAACAAAACCAACGTGATCACGTCGCCAGTGCGCCCGGGCATCGGCTGAGCGTGCGGCGAGCGAGTCGCCGTTGAGGGTGATATCGCCGCTTTGCCAATCATCCAGGCCTGCCAGGCAATTGAGCAAGGTTGATTTGCCAACGCCCGACTGACCCGTGATGGCCACAAATTCCCCAGCAGCCACCGTGAGGTTGATCTGGTTCAAGACGGTCACTGGTTGCCCCCCAGTTGTGGCGGCGGGATAGCTTTTTTGAAGGTTGGTGACAAGCAGGGTCATGGTGTTTGTAGGCCCAGCAAATGTTCGGTGACGCGCATCAAATCGGTCACGGCATTGGGTGCGTCCGCCGCTATGGTGTGTCGGTTGGGCATGCCGCGTAGCCATGTCAGTTGTCGTTTGGCGAGCTGACGTGTTGCCGCGCTTCCGCGCTCAATCCAAAGGCGCCGCGTATCGCCGCTCAGGCTGCCGTGGACGTCGAGCAGCTCCCACGCTTGGCGATAGCCCACACAACGAATGCTTGGTAGGTCAAGATTGAGATCGGACCGCGCGCGGAGTTTGATCAATTCGGCCTCAAAGCCCTCATCAAGCATGGTTTCAAAGCGCTGGTTGATACGGCTGTGCAGCCACGCGCGATCGGTGGGCTCAAGTGAAATCAGGGGCGCTGTTCGCCTTGCCTTGGCACCACCAGCGCTTGACTGCGTTTGCCACTGCGACAACGGGATGCCACTGCTTTCAAAAACCTCAAGTGCCCGCTGGATGCGTTGGCTGTCGTTCGGCGCCAATCGCGCAGCGGTGATGGCATCGACCTGCGTCAAGCGGGCGTGCATGGCTGGCCATCCTTGCGCGATGCCTTGTTGCGTCAATCGCAGCCGCACCTCGGCGTCGATGGCGGGCATATCGTCTAACCCCTCTAGCCACGCCTTGATGTACAGCATGGTCCCACCGGCCAAGATGGCCACACGGCCTCTGGCGTGAATCTCGGCGATTGCGGTGTCAGCGTCGCGCACAAAGTCCGCGACGTTGTAACGCTCGGCAGGGTCCAAGATATCGATCAGGTGGTGTGGCACGGCAGCACGCTCAGCCATGCTGGGCTTTGCTGTACCAATATCCATGCCTCGGTAGATGAGGGCTGAATCCACGCTCACGATCTCCGCTGGCCACTGAGCGGCGATGGCCAAAGCGGCGGCGGTCTTGCCAGCCGCGGTTGGTCCGGCCAAGATCAGCGTCTTGCCCGTCATGGTGTTGGTGCGGGCTTGGCTGCCACGTCACCCCACTTGGGAACCAAGAACCAGGCACAGAAAGCAATGCACACCGTCCAGAACCAGATCCCAGAGGTTAAAGGCTGTACCGTCCCATCCATGGTGCGAGCCAACCACGTGCCGATTGCAAAGGCGCAGGCCATCATCAAAAAGCCGTTCAGTGCTGAGGCAGCACCCGCCATCTTCGGGAACGGGGATACCGCGCCGGATTGGCTGCAGGGCTGGTGAATACCGTGTCCGATCAGCAGCACCAGTAGCGGCACAAAAACAGACCAGTAACCCACGATACCCAGCAACGGCATGACACCTAAAACGGTGCCGGCACCCAAACTGACGTAGCCACCGAGGTGCAGGGCGCGCCGGATACCCCACCGCACAATCAGGCGGCGGCATAAAAATGTGCCGGAAATATAAGACAGGCTGACCGCAAGCATCGTGAAGCCGAATGTCAATTTACTGACCTTCAGGACCTCTAAAAAGACGAAGGCGGAAGCGGCAAGAAACGTGAACAGCGCTGAGTACGCCGCAATCGACAACGCGGTGTAGGCCCAAAACGCGGGTGTTTTGGCAATGATCGTCCAGTTGCCAGCCAGCACGCGGGGTTGCAGGGCACGCGGGTTTTTGTGCGGGTTGGTTTCAATGAAGCGCATGAAGAGCACGACCGTTGTGACCAAACCAAAAATGACGATACAAGCCATCGAAGCACGCCAGCCGAAAAAGTAGCTGGTAGCGGCACCGGTGGGACCGCTGAAGCAGGCGAGGACCCCTAAGCCTGTCAAGCCTTTGCTCATGGCGCGTGCGCCTTCGACGGGCCCGTAAAGGTCACGAACGATGGCGCGGGCGGATGAGACGGCAGCGCCCATTGCGGCGCCCTGAATCACGCGCCAAACAATGAGCAGTTCGATGGTTGGTGCCAACGTTGACCCCACCGATGCGAGGGTGAAGAAAGACATTCCCCAAACGAGAATGGGACGCCGACCGAAACGGTCTGAGAGTGGCCCCCAAAACAATTGAGAAACACCGAAGGCCAAAGACAGTGCGGTCAGCGTGAGCTGCGCCTGCATCATTGAGCCTGATAAATCGAGTGTCAGCGCGGGTAGCGCCGGCAGGTACAAGTCGGTGGTGATGGGTTGAATACCCAACAAAAGGGACAGCAAAACGACGACCAACTGGGCGCTCATGTGTGCCGCCGGTGGTGTGTGGGTTGCGTTTGAGGAATGGGGGTTTGACATAACGGGGCGAGCCAAGGCTCTCGCCTTGTACTGGTTTATTGACCGCGCAAAAAGAGACGGTCTAAATCTTTCATCGATAGCTGTTGCCACGTCGGCCGCCCATGGTTGCATTGATCCGCGCGCTCAGTGGTCTCCATTTGGCGTAACAGCGCGTCCATCTCAGGCAAGGTGAGTTGCCGATTGGCTCGCACCGCACCGTGACAGGCCATGGTGCCGAGCAGTTCATTTTGGGCTCTTGTGATGACGGTGCTGGCGTCATGTTGCGCAAGCTCTCCCAACACGCTACGCGCCAGCGCGACGGGGTCGCCCTTGGCCAACGTCGTGGGGACAGCCCTGACGGCCAGGCTTCGCGCACTCAGTGCGTCGATGGCGAGTCCCAAGCGATTCAGCGTCTCGGTGTGGGTTTGCGCGGTTGCAATTTCGGTTGGTGTCGCGGCGAAGGATGCGGGAATCAAGAGCGGCTGACTGGCCATTGCCGCCGCCGCGTCCCCAGCGTCTAGCCCGCTTTGCACCGCCGTCAGTTGCGCTTTGAGACGCTCGTAAACAATGCGTTCATGCGCCGCGTGCATGTCAACGATGACCAGCCCCTGAGTGTTTTGAGCAAGGATGTAGACGCCGTGAATTTGCGCGATCGCATGGCCCAGTGGGTGATCTTCGGGCGCCTTGTCTTCTGTGTGCCCCCATGTTTGCGACCATTCATTGATGGCATGGGCGGCTGCGACGGGACGGTTCCCGCCGTTGGCGCTGTTGCGCCAGGGCAAAGGGTTTTGACCACTGGTCGCCACGGGGGATGGGACCAGGGCGTCTGGCGACGCATGTACTGGCGGCGCCGTGGTGTGACCGAGGGCCATGTCGATGCCGAGCTTGCTTCCGGCCCGGGGCCGCGAGAGCGCCTGTAAAACGCCCTTGGCGACGGCTTGGTGGACGGCGCCACTGTCACGAAATCGCACCTCGATTTTGGTCGGGTGTACGTTCACGTCGACCCGGTCGGGGGCGATATCGATGTAAAGCACATAGACGGGCTGGCGGTGGCCGTGCAGCACGTCCTCATAGGCACTGCGCGCAGCATGGGTGATGACCTTGTCCCTGACAAAACGCCCGTTGACGTAGGCGAACTGCTGATCAGCGCGGGCTCTCGCATGATCGGGTAAGCCCGCGCGACCCCGAACCCGCAGAGCGACATCGCCCGCATTGATTTGAAAGTCAACCGCAACGCTTTGGGTTCGGAAGGTGTCACCCAGAATGTCTGTAATGCGTTGCAGTGCCGCTGCGTCCTCGTCGGGGGCAAAGTCATGGGTCTGCGGTGGGCGCCATTGCTCCACCAACTTACCGTCATGCCAAATGGCAAAGCTGACCCACGGCCGCGCCAGTGCGTGACGGCGAACCGCCTCGACGCAGTGCGCCAGTTCGGTGGTGTCTGTTTTTAAAAATTTCCGGCGCGCGGGGGTCGCAAAGAACAGTTCGCGTACCTCAACAGTGGTGCCGATCTGGCGGGCACCCGGGCTCAACTCCCCCGTGCCGCCGTCGAGAAGCCAGGCGTGGCTGTCGTCAGCGGTTCTGCTGAGAATGCTCACCTCCGCAACCGAGTTGATGGCTGCCAAGGCCTCTCCCCGGAAGCCCATGGTCTGCACGGATTCGAGGTCATTGAGGTCGGCGATCTTGCTGGTGGCATGCCGCTTCAAGGCGATGGGTAACTGTGTCTTGGTGATGCCTTGGCCGTCATCCTCGACGCTGATCAGACGCACGCCACCACCAAGCAGTCGAACGGTGATGGCCCCAGCGCCTGCATCCAATGCGTTATCCACAAGCTCTCGGACCACGGAGGCCGGGCGCTCGACCACCTCACCAGCGGCAATCTGACTGATGAGCGTGTCGGGCAGTTCCCGAATCGGACGGCTGCCTTGGGGGCTGGGGCGAGGGTTAAGCATGACGCCCCATTTTAGGCGTATGCACGGGCAATCACAGACGGGGGCTGGGTCATAATCTCAGCATGGAATTCATTGCACTGCTGATCGACTTTATTCTGCGCATTGATGTGCATTTGGCTCAACTGGTCCAAGACCACGGGACCTGGGCCTACGTTGTTTTGTTTGCCATTATTTTTGTTGAAACAGGCTTTGTGGTGATGCCGTTTCTACCTGGCGATTCGCTGCTTTTTGTTGTCGGCGCGTTGGCTGCAACGGGGGCGCTCGATTTACCAACCGTGATGGCTTTGTTATTGGTCGCAGCGATTTTGGGCGACCAATGCAACTACACCATCGGTCGTTACTTCGGACCCAAGGTTTTTCAGTGGGAAAACAGCCGGTTTTTCAACCGCAAAGGCTTCGATCGAGCCCATGCGTTTTATGAGCGATACGGCGGTGTGACGATTGTGTTGGCGCGCTTCATGCCGTTCATTCGGACATTCGCGCCTTTTGTGGCGGGCGTCGCGCAAATGGATCGCCGCTTATTCACGACTTACAACGTTTTGGGTGCTGTCGTGTGGGTCGTTGGTGTGAGTGGTGCCGGCTATTTGTTTGGCAACTTGCCCTGGGTGAAGCAAAACCTCGAATTCATCATTTGGAGTTTGATCCTCATCCCGGGGTTGATCGCAATTTGGGGCGGCTTGAAAGCGCAAACCGAGACCAAAACCGATACACCGGGCGCTTAAATCTGGCGGCTTCGCGCCAATGGGGGGTTGCTCTCGAAGTAGCGTTCGATGCCCTTCATCAAGGCGTCAGCCAATTGATTTTGATAGGCTTCGCTGCGCAGCCGTTTTTCCTCATCGGGGTTGCTGATAAACGCGGTTTCAACCAGAACACTGGGGACATCGGGCGCCTTCAAGACAGCGAACCCCGCTTGCTCAACGCGCGGCTTGTGCAGATTACCAATGCGCCCCAGCTCCCCTAACATGGCGGTTCCTAGGCGCAAACTGTCCTTAATTTGGGCCGTCGTGCTCATGTCGATGATCGCCTGATTGACCTGCGCATCCTTGGTCTCAAGGTTGGCGCCACCCACCAAGTCTGCCGCATTCTCTTTGGATGCCATCCAGCGTGCGGCGGCACTCGTTGCGCCCTTGGTGCTCAAGGCGAAAATGCTGGCACCCTGCGGACGCGGTGTGTAAAAGGCATCGGCGTGGATCGAGATCATCAAGTCTGAGTCCACCCGCAAAGCCTTTTTGACGCGCTGCTGCAGTGGGACAAAGTAATCCGCATCCCGCGTCATGAAAGCGCGTAAGGGATTGCCGTTTACAGCCGATTGATTGATTCGGTCGCGCAATTTGAGTGCAATTTGTAGCACCACATCTTTTTCTTGCGTGCCGTTTGGGCCGATCGCACCCGGGTCTTCACCGCCGTGCCCGGGGTCCAGCGTGACCACAATGATGCGATCTGTCCTTTGTGGTGTCGGGGCGGTGGCTGGCGCGGTTGGCTTTTTAACCAGTCCCTTTTGGTTGATCAAGTCACCCAGTGGGTCTGCGGCATTTGCCACGGCGGCTTCGATTTGAGCGAGGCGCTGGGCAATCAATTGCTCCAATGGGTCGAGAGCGTCGATCGGGTAGAGGTCAAAGACCAGCCGATTTTGATAGGGCGCAATGGGCGTGAGACTGAACACCTGTGGCTTGACCGGGCGCTTCAAATCGAAGACCAGCCTGACAACGTTTGGTGCGTACTGCCCCACGCGCACTCCAGCAATGTTGGGGTCTTCAGGAACCACTTTGCTGACCAGCTCTTTGAGGGCCGGATTCAGCACCATGTTTTGGATGTCAACAGCCAAGCGCGGCGGGTCCGCTACAAAGGTTTCGGTGTAATTGAGCGCGGCATCCGACTCGATTGTTACGCGGCTGTAATCAGGCGATGGCCACATCCGCACCGCAACGATTTCACCGCCCCACGCGATCTCGGCCCGACCCAGGGTCAGCACCGCGATGCCAGCGCCGGAGAGGTGCTTGATGGCTTGGCGTCTTTTCATTGCGCAGACTCGATCGCGGCCAACAACCCGTCGCCGGTTGGGGTGAAGGCGGTAACGGTGGCCTGGCGAACGTCTGACTCGCCTGGGGACCATACAAGTTGAAGGTCAAGGTCGGGTGATGTTAGCAAGGTCGCGACACGTTGCGGCCACTCGACAAGCTTCAAACCGCGCTCTGCGAACGTGTCGCGAAAGCCAGCCTCTTCCCATTCCTGTGGGTCATCAAAACGGTAAAAATCGAAGTGTGAAATTGCCAAAGCCTCACCCAAAAAGACGCCAGCATGCGGCTCGACGATGGCGTAGGTTGGGCTTTTGACGCGGCCTTTGACACCCAAAGCCGCCAAGAGGTAACGGACAAACGTCGTCTTACCCGCGCCCAAATCGCCGCGCAGATGGATCTGGGCGTTGCGAATGAGTGGACTGGTAGCCAAAGCCGCGGCGAAACGTTGCGTGTCGCTCTCAGTGGTCCATTGGGTTTTAAATTGATTGGGTGTCACAGGTTTGCATTATGGCGTGCCGCTGTGCCTACAATTCACGCATGGATCTCGGCCACGTTAATTGGATAGAACAGCTCAATGAGTGGGGGCATTCGCTTGGATTTTCTCAGATCGGCGTGGCCGATGTGGATCTCAAGGACTCTGAGCCCGGGTTGTTGGCTTGGCTCGCTGCGGGCTTTCACGGCGAGATGGCGTACATGGAACGTCACGGTCTGCGCCGCGCCCGCCCAGATGCCTTGGTACCGGGCACTGTGAGTGTGATCACGGCGCGGATGGATTACTTACCGGATACAACGGGTGATTGGCGTGCTCGCGAATGGGATGCGATGGCCGCGCCCGATCAGGGCTACCTGTCCGTCTATGCCCGTGGGCGTGACTACCACAAGGTCATGCGCCAACGGTTGCAAGCGTTGGCGACTCAGTTGGCGGATGCGGTTTCGCCGCTGGGCTTTCGTGTCTTTACCGATTCGGCCCCCGTGTTGGAGGCAGCGCTGGCGGTGAAGAGTGGCCAAGGTTGGCGGGGCAAACACACCCTTGTATTGAATCGTGAGGGAGGCTCGTTTTTCTTTCTCGGCGAGATCTACGTGGATATGGCCCTGCCGCCCAGCGATCCCGTGACCTCACATTGCGGCGACTGTACCGCCTGTCTGGCCGTTTGCCCGACACAGGCGATCGTCGCGCCCTACAAACTCGACGCGCGCCGATGTATTTCATACCTGACCATTGAACATGCCGGGCCGATACCGGAGGCCATGCGCCCCGCCATCGGTAACCGCATCTACGGTTGTGATGACTGTCAGCTGGTCTGTCCCTGGAACAAGTATGCGAGTGCCACTGTGGTGCCAGATTTCGCACCACGCGATGTCTGGGGAAAGCCGGATTTATTGGCACTTTGGGCCTGGGATGAGGCGACGTTTTTGCGTGTCACCGAAGGTTCGCCGATTCGTCGCATCGGTTTCGAGCGTTGGCAACGCAACTTGGCAGTTGCCATCGGTAACGCGCTGGCCAGTGGGCTTTTGACGTCACAGCAGCGGTCGGCATTCATGACCGCCTTGACGACACACATTGGTCACAAAAGTGATGTTGTTTCTCAACATGTTCAGTGGGCACTGGCGCAAAAGCCGACACAATGACGGGGTGCAAAACACCCACACATCCCCTTTCTTGCAGCGAGTTGATCGCGCCAACCAAAAGGTGCGTGTGTGGCTGGTCGGCGTTCTGCGCATGTGGTGGCACGGGGCTGAGATCCTTGCGTGGTGCCTGACCCCCGCGTTGTATCGAGGCACCAATGGGGCACGCGTTCGGCGCCTGATGGTGGATGCCACGTGGCCGTTGATCACAGGCTACAGCGTGCTGACCAGTTTGCTTTCGGTGGTCGTGATTCGCATTGTGCTGGCGGCTGCCGCTGATTACGGACTGTCACAATACGCCCTCAATTTGCTCATTCGGACTTTGGTCTTGGAGGTGATACCGCTGTTGGCCGCCACCTACGTTGCCTTGCGGTTTTCTTTGGTTCGACGCAGCAGTGCCAGCACGCCGGAGGGTGCGGCGGCAACGGCTGTTGGCGCTGGCTTTGCCGTCTGTTTTTTGGCCGTCACCAGTGCCGTGTTGGTCAGTGCGATTGCCTACGTATCTGTTTTCGGTCTCTCCCCGTGGGGTGTACCTGCTTTCACGACGCTAACAGCGACGATTTTTACCCCTGTCACCACGTTGGTACTGATCTTGAAAACGCTGTTCTTCGCCGGAGCGGTGGCCATCGTCCCTCTCGTGAGTGCGCGTCGCCATCTCCCAGAGCGGGCCGTGACCCGCCGCTTTGCCCGGTTGTTCGCGGCGTTGTTGTTGGTTGAACTTTTATCGTTGGTTGGTACGTATTACTGAGCATTGCAATTCCATGAACCCGTCTCCCATTTCCGCCCCCGCAACGCTGCACAGCGAGTCGCCCGCACTGCGCTGGAAGGCAATCACGCTGTTAGTTGTCTTGGTACTGACGCTGGTCGGTGCCGTTGGTTACGTGCTTTACGCGCGCGGCGTTTTTGAAAAACACCAGACCGTGATCTTGCGAACCGAAGACGCGGGGGGTGTTGACGTGGGTATGTCCATCACGTTTGCCGGCTTCGCGATTGGGCGTATCACCCGCATCAGTTTGGACGATGATGGTTATGCCCGTCTGGTCCTCGAGGTCCCCGAGCGGGATGCCAAGTGGCTGCGAACCTCCAGTATTTTTACACTCGAGCGGGGGTTGGTCGGTGGTGTCAAAATCAAAGCTTTTTCGGGTCTTCTAGACGATCCACCGCTGCCTGACGGCGCGCAACGTGACCTCCTGAGTGGCGATGCCGGTGCCCAAATTCCTTTCATCGCGTCATCAGCAAAGTCGTTGCTGGAGGCCCTGAATGGGGTCGTCAAGACCTTGCAAGGTGAGGGCGGAGCGTTGGAGTTCGTTATGGGAAACCCAGCGGATCGCCAGCGCGTCATCCAGCTTCTGGACAGGAGTGACCAATTGATGCGGCGTCTTGATCAGGTGACAGCCAACGCGGATGCGCAGGTGTTTGGTAAAACCGGCTTGCTGCCCCAGGTGAATGCCATGGTGCCCGAGGTTCGAGCGGCCGTGCCGCAAGTGACCGCATTGGTGCCCGAGGTTGCTACCCTTTTGCGCGAGGTCACGGCGACGGTGGTGGGGGTGCAGACCACGTTACAGCGCGTGAACGGGGTACTTGCAGATGCGCAAGCCGTGACGGCGTCAACCAAAGAGGCGACCACCGACTTGGTCACCCTTCGAAACGAGGTCGAGCAAAGCATGCGCCAGGTGAACACCCTTTTGGGTACCCTTCAAACCAAGTGGCCTCTCGCGACCCAACCTGCAACGATTCAATTGCCATGACCTTCACCGTCCCCATCCCCATCCCCACCACCTCCCTGCGCCATGCAGCGCTTGCGCTTATCGCGGCGGCTGCGCTTGTCGGCTGCGGTAGCACGAAGCCGGTTCCTGCTTGGCAAACTCAAACATTAAACACCACCGATGCGGCTGTAACGGCATTTCTGCAAGGCCAAGCCAAGGTCGCTGATCTGCTGATGAAGCAGGCACAGTTCTCGGCTTCCAGCACAGGTCGGCTCGAGGCTGTTTATAAATTGACGCTTTTGGCGTGTGCACTGCGCAGCGCGAGCTTGAGCGTTGAACCCTGCCCTCGGCCAGAGGATGTTGGCCTGTTGAGTCGTGCTTTTGAGGA
>JALQVQ010000106.1 GCA_023260315.1 Burkholderiaceae bacterium | reverse complement strand
TGTGACCGCTGAGTGCAGCGATGGCTATTTTGGTGACCTGCTGGCCACCTCGTTCAAAGCCCGTGGCGCACGGGGTTTGATCATTGATGCCGGGGTTCGCGACGTCCGCGAGTTGCAGGCGATGGACTTCCCCGTGTGGAGCAAGGCGATTTCGGCGAAAGGGACCATCAAAGCGACGCTCGGCTCTGTCAACATTCCCATCGTCTGTGCGGGCGCCTTGGTCAATCCTGGCGATGTCGTTGTCGCTGATGATGATGGGGTCGTCATAGTGCCTGCGGCATGGGCTGAAAAGACGGCTGACGCGGCAGAAAAGCGCGAATCATTCGAGGGTGAAAAGCGAGCCAAATTTGCAGCTGGTGTCTTGGGCCTTGACCTGTACAACATGCGTGAACCCCTCGCGAACGCGGGCTTGCGTTACATCGATTGAGGGCACACATCATGACAAACGATAAACCCACCAGCGGTGGATTCACCAAAACCAACGGCTGGCTTGACTGGTACACCGGCCCGAGCAAACCCACCTTGAAACTCCCCGCAGGTGCCGTCGATGCGCACTGCCACGTGTTCGGTCCAGGGGACACCTTTCCCTACGCGCCGCAACGTAAATACACACCATGCGACGCATCGAAAGATCAGTTGTTTGCCCTGCGCGATCACCTGGGCTTTGAGCGCAATGTGGTGGTGCAAGCCACCTGTCACGGGTCTGATAACCGTGCCATGGTGGACGCCTTATTGCATGCCAACGGCAAGGCACGCGGCGTCGCCACGGTTACCCGTGACATCTCAGACGCCGACTTACAGGCGCTGCATGACGCCGGTGTCCGTGGGGTTCGATTCAACTTCGTGAAGCGATTGGTTGATTTCACGCCGAAAGAAGAATTGATTGAAATTGCCAACCGCATCAAACCGCTGGGCTGGCACGTGGTGATTTATTTCGAGGCGGTTGACTTACCCGAACTGTGGGACTTTTTCACCGCTCTTCCCACCACCGTTGTAGTCGATCACATGGGTCGCCCAGACGTCACGCAACCGGTTGACGGCCCCGAATTCGCTCTCTTTGAGCGCTTTATGACTGAACACCCCAATGTGTGGAGCAAGGTAACCTGCCCAGAGCGGTTGTCCGTGAGTGGCCCTAAAGCACTCGATGGTGCAACGCCAACTTATACAGATGTCATGCCTTTTGCCCAACGCCTGATCGCCCGTTTTCCGGATCGCGTGCTGTGGGGAACCGATTGGCCTCACCCCAACCTCAAAGACCACATGCCCGATGATGGGCTGTTGGTGAACTTCATCGCGCAAATCGCCCCTGATGAGGCGACGCGCCAACGGCTACTCGTTGACAACCCGATGCGCCTTTATTGGCCGGAGGAATACCATGGCACTTGATAAGCCCTACCTCGATATCCCCGGCACCATTATTTTTGATGCCGAGCAAAGCCGCAAAGGCTATTGGTTGAACCAGTTTTGCATGTCCCTGATGAAGGCTGAGAACCGTACCCGATTCAAGGCTGATGAACGTGCCTACCT
>JALQVQ010000090.1 GCA_023260315.1 Burkholderiaceae bacterium | reverse complement strand
CTGGAACTGCTTGCCAGGGATGGTCAGCGCAATGCTGCCTTGCTGATGTTTGAGAAATATGAAAAGCTCTATCTGAATGAGCTTGGTGTCAAACCGGATCCGGCGACAAGAGCGTTATATGACAGGATTCGAACCGAAGCGATTGCCCACCAAGGAACAACCGCGCGGGCCGACGTTGCTCATGGAGCCACCTCACGTTGGTGCGGTGTGCATCGGTGTATCGACCGGAGGGCCTGCGGCGCTCATGCATCTATTTGGACAACTCGACGGTCCAATTAACTTTCCAATTTTTATTGTTCAGCATATGCCGCCCATGTTCACCGGCGTTCTGGCGCATCGCTTGAATGACATCGGAAAGCTGCCGGTTGTAGAGGCGGAAGACGGCCAAGCCGTTCGCGCGGGCCATGTCTATTTGGCGCCGGGCGGCCGACACATGACCACCAAAAAACAAACAGACGGCGAGGTGGTGATTCAATTGGCGGACACCCCACCTGAAAACTCGTGTCGCCCATCCGTGGACGTCTTATTCCGCTCAGTCGCCCGAGCCTACGGCGCCGCCAGTTTGTCGATGGTGCTAACCGGCATGGGGCAGGATGGCCTTAAGGGGGTGCGCGATATCCGCGCTGCTGGCGGCTTGGCTTACGCTCAAGACGAGGAAAGCAGCGTTGTGTGGGGCATGCCTGGTGCCGTTGTGCGTGAAGGGCTCGCGGACAAGGTCCTACCGCTATCCCAAATGGCGCGAGAGATCATGCGGCACGCCACAGCCGTGGGTCAACCCGATTGACGGCTATCGCACTCACCGACAGCGAAGTCACGCTCTTCTTCCGTGGCCTTGAGCGGAGCGTCGGCGTCCATCTCGACCTCTCGAAACGTGACTTACTCAACGCTCGGCTTGAGCCCGTCAGCAATCGGCTCGGTTATTCGAGCGTTGACACGCTGGTCCGGGCACTCAACCAGATGGATCTCTTGGAGACGCGACAGCAGGCCTACGCGGCACTGACAACAAACGAAACCATGTTTTTCAGGGACCCCGAGCTGTTTGAACTATTGAAAAATCGCTTGTTGCCCGCGCTCATCAAGCGCCGGGCCGATAGCAGGCGGATCCGCATCTGGTCTGCCGCCGCCTCGACGGGGCAAGAGGTTTATAGCCTTGCGATGCTGATCAGGTTGCACTTCCCAGATCTTAAAAATTGGGAACTTGAAATACGGGGATCTGACGTCTCGCACTCAGTTATTCAAACGGCACGGGCAGGCATTTTCAATGATCGAGAAGCCAGTCGGGGCTTACCCCTTATTTACTTCAACACATTTTTCACAAAAGCCGACTGCGGCCGTCACAAACTGTCGGATGAAATACGCAACATGGTGACTTTTGACCGGTTCAACCTCATGAGCGACCGCTTCTCAAATAGACGGTACGACCTGATTCTGATGCGTAACGTCCTGATTTATTTTTCTTTAAAAAACAAGATCACCGTTTTAGAAAAAGCCAGTCAGGCACTTGCCGATGCGGACAGCGCACTGCTGCTCGGTGGCGCCGAATCAGTCAATGGAAACCCAAGATTCGTGATGAACCGGGACCCGAGGTGGCACTTTTATACAAAGAAACGCGAAGGATAAAAAGTGGAAAAGACGAACCCGTTGCTGTCCGATATGTTGGCACTTGTGCAGGTTCTTGTTGTGGATGACAGCCGAACGCTTCGACGCATTCTGATTCGGGAGCTGAACAAACTCGGCATCAACAAAACCTTAGAAGCCGCCAACGGGAGGGAGGCCCTCGATGTCGTCCAAAGCACACCGATTGACCTCATGCTGTTAGACATGGAAATGCCCGAACTCGACGGCCTTGAGGTACTCAAGGCGATGTCTAACATGAATGAGCGCCCCCCCTTTCCAGTGATTGTGGTGTCGGGCGCCGACCAAATCGAAAAGACCATCGCCTGCATCGAACTGGGGG
>JALQVQ010000311.1 GCA_023260315.1 Burkholderiaceae bacterium | reverse complement strand
CACGATGTTGTTGAGGGGCTCTGTGAGCGACTCAAGAATTTCATTGGAGGAAATCACGAATGAGCGTGGCACACCCTCGGACAAGTTGCGACCTTTGACTTCCATTTCCTTCACATCGCCGCCGGGGAAGGCAGAGCCAATGGTCTTTTTGATGGCCTCAGCCGTTGGCTCACCGATCAACATACCGTAGTTGCGGCGGATGTAGCTGATGATGGCCTCATCGAAACGATCGCCGCCCACGCGTACGCTGCCTTTGTAGACCATGCCGCCCAGAGAAATGATGCCCACTTCCGTGGTGCCACCGCCGATGTCGATGACCATTGAGCCAGACGCCTCGGAGACGGGAAGACCGGCGCCGATCGCCGCGGCCATGGGCTCTTCGATCAAGTAAACCTCGGACGCGCCCGCGCCGAGCGCTGACTCGCGGATCGCACGGCGTTCCACTTGGGTCGAGCCACATGGAACACAAATGATGATGCGCGGGCTCGGGCGAAAGATGGAGCGTGGGTGCGCCATCTTGATGAATTGCTTGAGCATTTGCTCTGTCACGGTGAAGTCAGCGATCACGCCGTCCTTCATGGGGCGAATCGCCTCAATGTTGCCAGGCACTTTACCCAACATTGACTTGGCCTCATGCCCAACGGCTTGTAGCGTTTTTTTACCTTGTGGGCCGCCCTCGTGGCGAATCGCAACAACTGACGGCTCATCAAGGATGATGCCTTTGTCGCGCATGTAAATCAGGGTGTTTGCCGTGCCCAAATCGATGGCAAGATCGGAGGAGAATTGGCGGCGGAAAGCTTCAAACATTTATGGCGTCCTAGCGTTTCGGTGGCCAGACATACGATTGACCCAAGGGTCAGGCCGCACCAGCCGACGAAGCGGGAAAGTGGTTTTTATCCGTGCAAATGGCCGCGTAAACCGTGACAAAAGGCGACGAAATCTAAAGATTGGATAATACCCTATCCTTTCATTCGTAACAGAGGGGGCGTATGGGCTTTTTGCCCGTTGCCGCCACCTTTTTTGCGCATTACGAAAATTGATTCAATGGCACTAAATTCTGATGACATGCGGCGTTTGGCCGCTCTGGCGCGGCTGGAACTCACGCCGGAGGCGGAAGGCCCGCTTTTGACCCAAATTAACGGGTTCTTTACGCTGGTCGACCAAATGAACGCGGTTGACACGGCCGGGGTCGAGCCTCTCGCACATCCCGCTGACGCGATGGGCGAGGCCGTTACCCTGCGTTTGCGCGATGACATTGCCAGCGAGCCAGCGTCAGAAGCCACCCGCGACAACGCCCAGCGCAGCGCGCCGGCGGTTGAGCGCGGTTTGTTTTTAGTTCCCAAAGTGATTGAGTGAAGGCCCCCGACATGTCCGTTATTCATGAGTGGAGCGTGGCCGAGTTGTCGCGCCAATTGAGAGCCAAGGCGGTGTCCAGCGTGGAGGTCGTTCAGCATTTGTTATCGCGGGCGCAAACGCACGCCGCTTTGGGCAGTTTCTTGCATCTCGATAGCGATGGCGCTTTGATGCAGGCCAAGGCCGCTGACGCCCAACGCAGCGCCGGCGAGTCTCGCCCACTATTGGGGGTTCCCATCGCGCACAAAGATGTTTTCGTCACGCGCGATATGCCCACAACGGCGGGCTCGAAGATGTTGGCGGGCTATCAAAGTCCTTTCACCGCAACAGTGGTCCAGCACCTGTCCGATGCGGGCGCTGTGAGCCTCGGTAAGTTGAATTGCGATGAATTTGCGATGGGCTCGGGAAACGAAAATTCCGCCTATGGGGCGGTGAAAAATCCTTGGGATACCCGTCGTGTACCCGGTGGTTCATCAGGTGGGTCGGCCGCAGCGGTTGCGGCGCGACTCGTCCCGGCTGCCACAGGGACCGACACGGGTGGGTCGATTCGCCAACCCGCTGCGTTTTGCGGCATCACGGGTATCAAGCCAACTTACGGGTTGTGTTCGCGTTACGGCATGGTGGCTTTTGCATCGAGCTTGGATCAGGCGGGACCCATGGCGCGGACTGCCGAGGACTGCGCGCTGTTGCTGTCGGCCATGGCTGGGCCTGATCTCGATCGCGACGCCACATCGCTCGATGTGCCCAAGCGCGACTTCACATTGACGCTTGACCAGCCACGCGTTGGCGCGACGGCGGATAAGCCCCTGAAAGGCTTGCGCGTTGGCCTGCCCAAAGAGTTCTTTGGCGCCGGCCTGTCTACGGACGTGAATGCGGCAGTGCAAGCCGCGTTACAGCAGCTGACCGAGTTGGGCGCCACGTTGGTCGACATCAGCTTGCCGCGCACGGCGTTATCCATCCCTGTCTATTACATCATTGCGCCAGCCGAGGCCTCCAGCAATCTGAGCCGTTTTGACGGGGTGCGTTATGGCCATCGCGCGGCGCACTACAGCGATTTGATTGACATGTACCAGAAGACCCGAACCGAGGGTTTCGGGGACGAGGTGAAGCGCCGTATCTTGATCGGCACCTATGTTTTGTCGCACGGGTACTACGATGCCTACTACTTACAAGCTCAAAAAATTCGGCGTTTGATTGCCAATGATTTCCAGGCGGCATTCCAACAGTGCGACGTGATTGCAGGTCCCGTCGCACCGACCGTTGCGTGGCACTTGGGCGATAAGGCTAACGACCCGGTTGCCAATTACTTGGCGGATATCTTTACGCTGTCAACGAGCCTGGCGGGATTGCCAGGCATGAGCCTGCCAGCTGGCTTTGGTGAGGGCGGCATGCCCGTTGGGTTGCAGCTGGTTGGCAACTATCTGAAAGAGGATGAGCTGTTGCATACGGCGCATCAATTTCAACAGATCACAAGCTGGCACAACGCTGGTCCGAAGGAGTTCGTTTTATGAGCGCGCCGTCAAATCAAGCGGCTTTATTGGTGAATGGCTACGAGGTCGTGATTGGCTTTGAAACACACGCCCAGTTGTCAACGGCATCAAAGATTTTCAGTCGCTCTGCGGTTGCCTTTGGCGCGGCACCTAACGTCCACACCAGCCCTGTTGACCTGGCGCTGCCGGGTGCGCTACCAGTCATGAACAAGGGCGCTGTAGAGCGTGCCATTCAGTTGGGGTTGGCGGTCAATGCCCACGTCGCGGAGCGCAGTATTTTTGCGCGGAAAAATTACTTTTATCCGGATCTGCCCAAGGGCTATCAGATCAGCCAATTCGAGATCCCCGTGGTTCAGGGCGGCGAGGTGAGTTTTTTCTTGGGCGACGAGAAAAAGACGGTGCGCCTGGTTCGCGCCCACCTCGAAGAGGACGCTGGAAAATCGTTGCACGAGGATTCAGCCCTTGGCGGTGGGGGCCAAAGCGGTATCGACTTAAACCGAGCCGGCACCCCTTTGTTGGAAATTGTGACCGAACCCGACATGCGTTCAACAGCCGAGGCGGTTGCCTACGCAAAAGAGCTGCACAAAATTGTCACGTGGATTGGCATCTGTGACGGCAACATGCAGGAGGGTAGCTTCCGTTGCGACGCCAACGTCTCTGTGCGCAAGCCGGGCGCGCCTTTGGGCACGCGCCGTGAGATTAAAAATTTGAATAGCTTCAAATTCATGCAGCAGGCGATTGACTTTGAGATCCGCTGGCAAATTGAGCAAATTGAAGACGGTCACGCGATTCAACAGGCGACGGTTTTGTTTGACCCTGATACGGGCGAGACCCGCGCGATGCGAACC
>JALQVQ010000236.1 GCA_023260315.1 Burkholderiaceae bacterium | reverse complement strand
GGAATACGCGAACAGGCTACCCCCGATCAAGCCGATCGAAATCAAAGCGATGCTCAGGGTCTTGTCAAACTCGTAGGTGATGATATTGGCCTCGTACACCTCCCGAGCGACGTCAAGTTGCACGTCGATCAGTTTGGCGATAGCGGCGCCCACAGGGTCAATCGCCGGATAAAGGCGCGCTCGCGTGAATTCCCTGAGCTGCAGTGGGTCTCGTGTCACGAGCAGTGCGTCCAGCTCAGCGACAGCGACGTCCGCCACGCTAAAAAGTGGCGTGATTTCTGCAATCAGTTGCGCTTCACGCTCAACCAGTTCGGTCGCGAGATAGGCAGCCCAGACCGCGTTGATTCCCTTTGTCGCATCCGCCAAGTTTTCCCGTCCAACGTCAAACGAGAGGTTGCCACTCTCGACCTTGTGTGCGGTGTCGACGATATTTACGGCGTACAGGTCCGCGATTTGTTTCAGCTGCGCAAGAGGGACGACGCGATCTTCGTAAACCGTCTTGACCCCTTGGACCATCGCTCCCATGGTGATCAACCCTGATAGGCCGACCACGACTAAAAGGACGTTCATGACCCCAACAAGGGTGAACAGTCGAAGCCTCATTTTGATTTTTTCCAACACAGTCGTTCCTTTATAATTTTGTATATTAATAGCGCAATATACAAGTAAAAATGTATACTAAAACAATAGATATAAACATTATATTTACAGAAAAAGGTAGTAATCAATATGAGAGAAGTTTGCGTTAATGATCAGCAATCGGCGGGCGTCGCCTTTGAGATCGATGACACCTATTTCGCTGATGTCACGGGTATCAACCCGGATTCGACCGCGTGGTTTTCTGTCTGTGAGCGGCTCAACCTGCCGAGCGCAGAGCGAATTTTTTTCGCACTCTGTCGCTCAATGGCATTGAACAGCCACGTCTTCAAACCCGGCGAAGTCATCGCCGCGGAGGGCACCGAGGTTCACGAATCGCACATCGTGATGAACGGCTACGTCACCGTGACTCAGGCGAGCGGTAAATCGTTTCGGGTGGGTATGGGGGGGGTTTTTGGTCTTGCCGAAGGCGTTATGGACCTGCCCCACGCTTACACGGTGACCGCCCAGGGTATGGTCACCACCAGCGTGATGCCGCTGTCACGGGTGCACCGCGAAATGCCGCGGATCCACAAAGGGCTTCAAGGGATCGAACGCTGCACGATGATGCGAATCATCAGCGGTTCAGGGGCCAACATCGTGGACAAGTCATGAGTGGGTTCACGGCGGTCACGTTTAAAGCGGGTGAGGTGCTTTTCGCGGCGGGCGACGCGGCCCACGAGCTATTCATCCTCCAGAGTGGTGACATTGAGTTACTCGATGGCAAGTCGGGGCAGGTCTTTGCCACGCTTGTGGCGGGTGAGAGTTTTGGCGAGCAAGCCGTATTGGCGGGTGGGGTGCGCAGCGCCACCGCTGTCGCCAAGGGTGACTGCGCTTGCCTCACGCTCACTGCGGCTGGGTTGAATGCGATTTTGAAAAAAGAATCCCCAATCAGTAACCTGCTCTTCCAGGCACTTCATTTGCAGCTCTTCATGCAAAACGCGCTGTCACAAGCCCGATGAGTGCGGATAACGTCACCCGAGCGCTTCAACGTTTGCTTGACGTCTGGCCAGCGCAGTGGCCGGGCCTGCCATTTGTCTTCGAGTCGTGTCTTTTGACTTTGGGCGGCGTTCCAACGGGGCACTTGATGACGCCGCGAATGGCGGCGCTACAAGGTGCCGGTCGTCAGCTCGCAGGACAAGCTGAAAATATGGGACGCCAAATGGCACAGCAAGACAACGAGCCGCGGTATCACAATCGCCTGCACACTGGCTTGGCATTGGTTTCATTGACCGCTTTACTTATAGCGCAGAGAGAGCCGGGCGATGGCAAGGCGACCACGGTGTCTGAAATCGAATATCGCCTGTTGTTGACCATGCTCAGTCATGACATGGGACATCCGGGCGGGCGTAACGTGTGTTTAGAGGAAATTGAAAAAAAATCGGTTGCGCTGGTTCAACCCGTCTTGATGTCAAACCGCGTGCCT
>JALQVQ010000062.1 GCA_023260315.1 Burkholderiaceae bacterium | reverse complement strand
TGACCTTTTCACTTACGCCACCTCGCTTTTCCAAGGAGCCAAGGGACGTAAGCTTACTTCGGTTGAATGCCATGATTTGTGCTGTAAAATCGGGGAGGTCGTCGTCGTGGGCGGAGTTAGACGCTCGGCACTTGGGCGAAGAGCGCAGCTGCGATGCCGCCAAATCCACAGGCCAGCACCATGGGGTTCCTCGCGAGCATCCTCAACACATGGCCCGGCTGGTAGCGTTGGCCTGAGGTTTTGACGTTCTCTGACGCTTTCAAGAGATCCATGGCGAAGACCGTCAGTGCAAAAACCACCACGTCAATGAAGACGATCGCCGCAATGGGTTGGGCGGCTATTGATCCATGCAGGCTTTGTGCGATGGGCAAGACAAACATCAGGTGATTCACGAAGCCCGCGGCCATGCCCAGCAAAATCGATTCGCCCAAGGTGCACTTGAAGAACCGCCTCGCGCACCACGCGGATCCGCCGTAGACAATTGCCTCGCTACCGATGTAGACGCCCATCGTTCCCCAGTCAATGTCGCCAAAAGGAATGTGAGCGACCAGGTTAAAAATCAGGCCAGGCATCGCCAGGTAAAACACAAAACGGTTGATCGTTTGTGCGGCACCCACGTCAAAGAACCTCAGGTGGCGCATGCCGTAGCCGACCATCAACGCCATAAAAATCGGCAGGATCGGATCCGCGAGGTTGGATAAAAGCACGGTGGATGGCCTTTCTGAGCCAAAGACTGAGGGCGTGAGAGGTGTCAAGCCGCATGCGCAGGCAAGCGCGAGAGTCTACCAAATTGGGCTACAGTGACACGCATGAATGTGACTTAGGAGACCCAATCCATGGCTGATACTTACCTCATCACTGGCGCGAATCGCGGTATCGGATTAGAGATGACTCGTAACGCGCTGGCCAAGGGGCACCGTGTGATTGCGGTTTGTCGAAACCCCGCAGCGGCAGCCGACCTCGCAGCGCTTCAGGCGGCGCACGGCGCCTCATGCCACATCGCTCAAGCCGATGTGTGTGACGCGGCCGCTCTGGACGCCATCGCCAACGCGGTCGATGGCGCGATTGATGTGGTGATTTGCAACGCTGGGGCGATGAGTGCCCGCGGCGGGGTCGCTGACACGGGTAACACGGCAGAGGCTGTGGGGTCGGTGCTGATGACCAACATGGTGGGGCCCTTTTTCACCGCGCGGGCGTTTTTAACACCGCTGAGTCGTAGCAGTCAGCCCCGTATCGCCATCATCTCGTCTTACATGGGCAGTCAGCAACACACGGGCAGCGGTGCTTACTTTTACCGTGCTTCGAAGGCAGGTGCCAACAACCTGATGGTGACGCTGGCCAATGAGTTAAGGGCCCAAGGCGTTGCCGTGGCGGCATACCACCCGGGGTGGGTACAAACCGACATGGGCGGCGCGAGTGCGGACTTGACGCCACAGGAGAGCGCAACGGCCTTGCTGGCGCGGTTTGAAGCCCTCGACATGGCGCATACCGGTTGCTTTATCAATTACGATGGGACGCCCCTGCCGTTGTAGGGTGCTCGCTGAGCCGCTAGCTAAAGGCTTGTGCCAGCCCGACGTAAAAGGGAATGCCAAAGACGATATTCAACGGAAACGTCACGCCCAATGACAAGCCAAAGTACAGCGTCGGTTGTGCCTCCGGAATGGCAAAGCGCAACACCGCTGGCACTGCAATATAAGACGCGCTGGCCGACAGAACCATCAACAGCGCGGTGTCACCGGCACTGAGACTCAACAATTGGCCCAGCGCCAATGCCAACGAGGCATGCACCAGGGGGCCTACGACCGCGTAGGCAATGAGCGGGGTCGAGGCTGATTTCAGCGCGGACAAGTTGCGCGCAGTGAGCAGGCCCATATCCAGCAGGAAAAAGGCGAGCATGCCTTTAAACAAATCCACTGAGAAGGGCGCCAAGCTCTCTTGACCCGATTCACCCGTTACGAAACCGATCACCATGGCACCGATTAACAGCAACTGGGCACCGTCTGTGAAGGCCTCGTGCAACACTTTACCCAGACGAGTGCCGCTGGCGCTGCCGGGGTTTTGGGGGGCGGATTGGTGGCGAAGCAAATTGGCCATCAACACGGCCATGATGATGGCTGGGGACTCCATCAACGCCATCGCCGCCGCCATGTGCCCGGAGTAGGGGACGGCATGGGTATCGAGGTACTGAACCGTCGTGATGAAGGTGACCGCGCTGACCGACCCGTAGGTGGCTGCAATTGCAGCCGCGTTGAACGGAGAGGTCAGGCGCTTCAAAACTTGGTATCCCAACAGCGGCACGACTGAAGCCAACAGCAACGCGGCGCCCAAGCCCTTTAAAACTGACAGCGACAACCCCGATTCCGCCAATGCGAAGCCACCTTTAAGGCCCAGGGCCATCAGCAGATAAAGCGACAAGAACTTGGAGATGGCCGGGGGAATTTCGAGATTGGATTTCACCAATCCGCCAGCAACGCCAAATAAAAAGAACAGGATGGCCGGATCGATGAGGTTTTGCATGGCCGTGATTTTATGCGGGCGGCGGCATCCCCGCCCGGATCCGGGTATCTCATAGAATCGAGCCCCATGCCATCACAAGAATTTTGGGAAGAGACCAGTTACCGCCTCCTGGCTACGGATGCAAATGGGCAACTGTGCGTGACCGATGCCTTCCTTCGCGCGCAGCTTGCACGCCCCGAGCTGGCGCCCGTTGCGTCGTCCTGTGAGGCAGAGCGGGCGCTGTTTGCGTCATTGCAACAAGCGCCCACGCGCCTGGTCGCCAAAGACGAGCTGGCCGCCGTGGCCAACCCTGATGTGGCAGATAACTACCGCGTCTGGCTGCGGTTTCGCGACCGGCTGACCGCGAAGCCGACGCTGGAGCAGAGTTACCTCGCGTGTCTGCAGGCGGGCATCAATGACATCCCGCCGGTTCTGTTCAATCAGTTGACTGCTGTTTTGGTCCGGCACGTTTTGGGCGATGACGTGCAGCCGTTGGATGCGCGGGGCATACCAGATCGAGGCATACGGGTCGGCCATGTTCTCGATCCGCTCGCCGAAATCGCGCCGCATCAGCTTGGCCCCGCCCGCCCCGCTCGAAGACACCAGTGCATCGGCGAATTGGTG
>JALQVQ010000289.1 GCA_023260315.1 Burkholderiaceae bacterium | reverse complement strand
TGTGACGTCTTGTTCATTTTTCAGTAGCGCGCCCACAAGCGGCGGCAAGCTGATTTTGTCGTCAGCGCTTTGCAACGCCTCCAACGGAATGTCCTCTGCAACCAGCAGCTTCAACCAGTCGATCAACTCCGACGTGCTGGGCTTTTTCTTGATTCCCGGCAGATTTCGAACATCGTAGAAGGTTTTCAAGGCGCAGGTGAGTAATTCCTTTTTCAGCGTTGGGAAGTGGACGTCCACAATCGCGTTCATGGTCTCAGCATCAGGGAACTTGATGTAGTGGAAAAAGCACCGACGCAGGAAGGCGTCCGGCAGTTCTTTTTCGTTATTCGACGTGATGAATACCAGCGGGCGATGTTTTGCTCGGATGGTTTGGCGGGTCTCATAACAATAAAACTCCATCCGGTCGATTTCGCGAAGCAAGTCGTTTGGGAATTCGATGTCCGCTTTGTCGATCTCATCAATCAGGAGCACGACCGGCTTATCTGATGTGAACGCCTGCCACAACACCCCCTGAACAATGTAGTTTTCAATGTGCTTCACGCGCTCACTGGCATCGCCCAGCTGGCTGTCACGTAGCCGACTCACGGCGTCATACTCATACAGGCCTTGTTGGGCCTTGGTCGTTGATTTAATGTGCCACTGAAGCAAGGGCATGCCCAAGGAGGCCGCAACCTCCTCTGCCAACATGGTTTTACCGGTGCCCGGCTCGCCTTTGACCAAAAGTGGCCGACGCAACGTCATGGCTGCGTTCACGGCAAGCATCAAGTCAGGGGTTGCGATGTAGTTTTCGGTGCCTTGGAATTTGCTGGTCATAGGGGTATTTTGAGGAAATTTGACGGGCTGTTGTGGGTGTTGGCGGTGCGTGATTAAATTTTGTCGTTGTCAGTCTATATAATCAACGGTTGATTTTCGACAACGCCACGTTTAGAGCAGAAAAATATGAAACAACTGTTGATCAAGATGTTGCCCCGTTTTGTCGCTATGGCGACTCTCGGTGCGGTGCTTACAGCGTCTCAAACCAGTTTCGCCGCCGACGGCGACGTGAAAGCCGGCCAGTCAAAGGCCGCTATGTGCATTGGTTGCCACGGTATCGTCGGCTATCAAAACGTGTTTCCTGAGGTCTACAAAGTGCCCAAGATCTCGGGTCAATCAGCCAACTACATCGCCTCTGCGCTCAATGCCTACAAAAAAGGTGACCGGAAGCACCCGACCATGCGCGGCATGGCTGGGCCACTGAGCGAGCAGGATATCGCCGATCTGTCGGCTTTCTACGCAGCGTCAGGTACGCTTGAGGCCGCCCCTGAAACCCCCGCGGCTGCCACCGAGGTGGTTGCTGCCTTGATCAACAAGGGTGGATGTGTGGCCTGTCACGGTGCCAACTTCAGCAAGCCGCTGGACCCCAGCTATCCGAAGCTGGCGGGTCAGCACGCCGACTACCTTTACGCCGCATTGCGCTCTTACAACACACAGGGTAATGCTGTGATGGGTCGCAACAATGCCATCATGAGCGGTGTAACAGGACAGTACAGCAACGCGGAGTTGAAGGCGATTGCCGGTTATTTGGCTTCGCTGAAAGGTGAAATGTCCACAGAGCCACAGTCTCGGTTCCGTTAAGACCGGTCAACCCTTCTCACAAAAGCCGCTTTCAGCGGCTTTTTTTATGTCCTAGTCTCGCGTCGCCAGCGTTCGGATGTGATCAATGTAGGCTTCTCCGTCTGGCGGGCGTCCGCTGCGTTGGCTCTCCCAAATCATGCGGCCCAAACAGTCCATGACCACATGGTGTGCTGCGTGCAGATCGCCCAATTTGGCACTGAGAAGTTCGACGGCTTGGCGGACCCCTCTGGGTTGGTCGATGGCACATTGCTCGCTGATTGTCAGATGCATTGATAGGTGCAAGAAAGGGTTCTCCGCGGCCTGCACCGCCGGTGTGCCGCCTTGCGGGGCGCTGACCGCAGCGAGAGCCGCCGCCTCGTCTCTGAAGGCCTCCGTGTATTCAGGGTGCTCCTGCATCCACTGGGCCGCCAATACCTCTATCGCCTCCATCGGGGCTTGTTTCGCGTGTTTTGCGAACGCGCCGCAGAAAAAGCGGCGGACGTCGGCTTGGTTGGGTGAAAACATGGGGGAATGTTAGGTGAAAATCATCGACTTAGAAATAAAACGACAAAAACCATGCCATTCGACGCCGATATCCGTTGGGCTGTGATCTCAGACCCATGGTTTTATGTTGTGGCTGTTCCTGCGGTTTTATTAATGGGAATCAGTAAGAGCGGGTTCGGGGCTGGCTTTGGCAGTCTCGCCGTCCCGATTATGGCGCTGGCGATTAGCGTACCCAAAGCGGCTGCTATTTTCATGCCGATTTTGTTATTGATGGACCTCATGGGGCTGGTCTTCTTTCGACGCCATATTGACTGGAAGCTCATGCGTTTTTTGCTTCCGCTAGGCCTGGTTGGGACAGTGATCGGTACCTTGACGTTTCAGTACGTGGCGACAGACCGTGTGTCGGCAATCGTGGGATTCCTCACATTGATTTTCCTTGCGCAGCGAAAACTGTCGAGCCAAGTGGTGGTGGTCGCGCCCTGGCCCAAACCCGTTGGTGCCTTGCTGGCGGTTTTGTCTGGCTTTACCAGTTTCGTTGCGCACGCAGGCGGCCCCCCAATCAATGCTTATATTTTGGGGATGCGTTTACAGCCAATTAACTTCGCTGCGACATTGGCTGTTTTTTTCTTTGTCATCAACTTGAGTAAATGGCTGCCTTACAACTACTTAGGTTTACTGAATTGGGAAAATTTTTATACATCCCTGATACTCATGCCACTGGCGCCCGTTGGCGTCTGGATTGGGGTTTTCATCGCGAAACGAATTCAGATGAAACTTTTTTATAACTTGGTCGAGGTCGGAATGCTCTTAACGGGCATCAAGCTCGTGAGTGATTGGCTTTGAAGCCTGGAGGCATCGTATGCGTGAGTTCGAGAGTGGGGCAGCGTTGATGACCTTGATTGGGTCTGACGTAGCGACAAGCGATTGGGTAACGATTGACCAACCCATGATCGATCGGTTTGCAGACGCGACGGGTGACCACCAGTGGATACATGTTGACCCTGCTCGTGCTGCCAAAAGCCCATTTGGATCCACCGTCGCGCATGGTTTCTTAACGCTGTCTTTGTTACCTCGGTTTTTGGCCAGTTCCATCCGCTTTAAACACACCGTGATGGGGCTCAATTATGGTTTGAACAAGGTCCGCTTCACAGCGCCGGTTCGCGTGAACAGCCGTCTGCGGGCGCACTTTCATTTGCTTGATGTACAACCGATTGAGTCCAACGGCGTGCAAATTACTTGGCGGATGAGCGTGGAATGCGAAGGCCTGGACAAGCCAGTGTGTATCGCTGAATCGGTGGTTCGTGATTACGCGTGACAGTTCGTGACGGCTCTTAGCCAAACCCGTTTTGACGCCAAGCCTCATAGCCCATGATGGCAACCGCGTTGGATAAATTTAAGCTTCGCTGGCCGTCTTTCATGGGCAAACGAAGCCAGTTAGGGGTTGGTATTTGGGCTCGAATGGTTTCTGGCAGCCCCTTTGTTTCAGAGCCAAACACCAAATAGCCGCCCGGCTTGAAGGCCACATCGTAAGGACTCCGCGTCCCCTTGGTTGTTAGGGCAAAACATTGATCAGCAGTGATGCTCTCCGCTTCGAGGAAGGCTTGCCAGTTGGCGTG
>JALQVQ010000238.1 GCA_023260315.1 Burkholderiaceae bacterium | reverse complement strand
CGCTGCCCGAGATTCCGGCAATGTGGCAGGCAGCGATGCGGTTTTGGATCGCAACGTCCTTACTCTGGATCTGGTGCGCTTGGCGCGGCATCCCGTTATTCAACAGGGATCAAACGCTCGGAGCGGGTTTGTTGGCCGGCGGTCTCTTTGCCAGCGAGTTCATTGGTATTTACGCCGGCCTGTCCTATACCAACGCGTCACGGCTAACTGTTTTTCTGTATTCGTCGGTGTTTGTGGTGGCCATTCTGTTGCCGCGATTTTTGCCCGCCGAGCGCCTCAATGGCAAGCAATGGCTCGGCTTGGTGGTGGCGTTCTGCGCGGTGGCGATTGCGTTTTCTGAGGGCCTTCTCAGCGCCGACACGGGTCACTGGCGGGGTGATTTGCTTGCGATAGCGGCGGCCGTTTTCTGGGGCCTGACGACACTGGTGTTGCGGGTTACACGCCTGGCACAGGCGTCGGCAGAGAAGGCCTTGTTTTATCAAATTGGCATGGCAGCCACGGTCACAACGGTGGCCTCCCTGATCACCCAAGAGCCCTGGACCTTGCAATACAGCAACTACGCATGGTGGTCGTTGGGTTTGCAGTCGGTGGTCGGGGCTTTCATCAGCTATCTGACTTGGATGTGGATGCTGAGGCACTACCCCGCGACGCGAATGGCGTCATTCACGTTTTTAACGCCCGTATTTGCCTTGGTTTTTGGCGTTGGCTTCTTGGATGAACACCTCAGCTGGCAGCTGCTCGTCGCCATTGCTGGCGTCGCCGCCGGCATCTGGCTGGTCAACCAGAAAGGCCGCTAGCAAAGGCTTGGTACCACGCCAAACAGTGGGGGTTTGCCATGGCGTCGGGGTTTAAAACCTTAACCGCCGGTTGACCCAACAACAACTTCTTGATTGGCAACTCCTGTTTCTTCCCCGTCAGCGTGCGGGGAATTTCTGGCGCATGGACCACCTGATCCGGAAGGAACCGGGGACTCACACCGACCCGAATGGCGTTCATGATCTCGGCACGTATCGCATCGTCTAGGGCGTGCTGAGGCGCGAGAACCACAAACAAAATCAGATTGCTGTTGCGCCCTAAGTACTCAAGATCAACCACCATGCTGTCGAGCACCATGGGTAAAGCCTCAACGGCGCTATAAATTTCACTGGTGCCCAACCGAAGACCATGGCGATTGATGGTTGCATCGCTGCGACCATAGATCACACATTGGCCATCGGGTGTGATGCGCAACCAGTCGCCGTGACGCCATACCGCACCCGCGCTCGCGGGCGCATCACCACCGCCAAGCGCTCGTCCCACGCCAGGTTGATACGTATCGAAATAGCTATCGTGGTAACGAACGCCGTCGGGATCACCCCAAAAGTAAAGCGGCATCGAGGGCAAAGGCTGGGTGCAAACCAACTCACCGACGGCATCCACTAACGGGGCGCCCTCTGCATCAAACGCCTCAACCGCACAGCCCAGCAATCGGCACTGCATCTGGCCCGCGTGCAAAGGAAGGGTCCGATTACCGCCCACAAATGCACCCACAAAGTCGGTACCGCCAGAGATGTTGCACCACCACAGTTGTTGATCGGGGCGACCAGCGGCGGCGTAAACAGCCGCCATTGACTCATGGCCCCATGCCTGCGTATCGGCGCTCAGTGGCGAACCGGTACTACCCCACGTACGCAAGGCGGACAAGTCCCCACAATCGGCAACCGACAGGCCCGCCTTCATGGCGTTGCTGTAAAAGGCCGCGCCAGCGCCAAAAAACGTGAGCCGCTCACGCGCCGCAAAACGAAACAAGACGCCCCAATCGGGCGCGTCTTTCGGCCCGCTGGGGCTGCCATTGAAGACGGCACAGGTGGTTCCAATCAGAAGGCCCGCGACTTGCAAATTCCACATGACCCAGCCCGTTGAGCTGTACCAATGAAAGCACTCGCCCGTGCTGTTGGGGTCAAAACTGCAGCCGACATCGTTTTGAATATTCAGGAGGGCTAAGGCAGACATCATTGCGCCACCGTGCCCGTGCACGATGGGCTTTGGCAACCCCGTGGTGCCGCTTGAATAAACCACCCAAATGGGGTGATCGAACGGTACGGATAACGGCTTAAACGCCCGCAGGCTCTCCATGTCCGTTGCTGTTCGTTGCATGACACTTGCCCAAGAGGCTTGGGTGCATGGCGGCTCTAACGCCAGGGTTTTGAGGCCATCCCCCAAGGCATCAACCCAGACGACGTGCGCAAGTGTGGGAAGATTTTTTATGAGGTTCTCAACAACCTGTTGACGATTCAACGACTTGCCCGCGTAAAAAACGCCTTGGCATGCAATGAAGGCTTTAGGCGCAATTTGTGCAAAGCGGTCAAGCACGGCTTTATCGCCCATGTCAGGCGAACAGATGCTCCAAACCGCACCGATGCTCGCCACCGCCAAAAGGGCAACGGCTGCCTCTGGCGTGTTGGGCAGGTAAGCCACCACGCGGTCACCCGGTTGAACGCCCTGCGCTTTGAGGTGTGTGGCCAATGCCGCCACTTGCAATTGAAGGTCAGACCACGTGAGCACGCGGCGATGACCACGCTCATCATCACAGACCAATGCGGCGCATCCTGCCGCATCGGCAGCGGCCTGATGGCGCAACGCCTGTTGTGCATAGTTGATGGTCGCGCCAGGAAACCACTTGGCACCCGGCATGACGTTATGCGCCAGTACGGCCGTGTGGGGTGTCTCGCTTTGAATGTCGAAATAGTCCCAAATGCTTTGCCAGTAAGCATCAAGGTCTGTGGTTGACCACCGCCACAGCGCATCGTAGTTATCGAAGTGCAGGCCGCGGGTATCGGCCAACCACTGCTGGTAACGGGTGATTTGAGGCGCAAACGGCGCCGAGTTTGACGTTGGCGCCGTTGTGCTTGTCATCTTTGAATGCTGCTGTTACTTACCAAACACGTAATTTGGTAGCGCCAATGAAATGTCAGGAATGTAGGTCACCATGAGCAAGAACACCAACAGCACGCTCAACCATGGCAGCGCAGCGCGTGTGACTTGCATGAGGTTCATGCCCGTCACGCCACTGGTGACAAAGAGGTTGAGACCCACCGGCGGTGTCACCATACCGATCTCCATGTTGACCACCATGATGATGCCCAAATGGAT
>JALQVQ010000229.1 GCA_023260315.1 Burkholderiaceae bacterium | reverse complement strand
AACTCAGGGACAACACGGATGAGGCGCTGGATCGGGGCGTGTTTGGTGTACCAACAGCCTGTCTGGATGGTCTGAGTTTTTGGGGCTTGGATGGCCTGCCAATGCTGCGGGGTTATTTGGATGACCCAAGCTGGTACTTGTCGGATGCCTATCAAAAGGTGGGTGAATTACCGATAGGCGTGAGGCGACAAACGGCGTAATCTGAACCCCATGGTTTAGATTGAAGGAGCCGATTATGTTCACGCACATCCTCGTGCCAACCGATGGTTCAGAAAAAGCGCAAATTGCGGCCGAAAAAGCCGTTGCGTTAGCCAAACTACATGGTGCAAAAGTTACCGCGGTGGTGGTCATTGACCCGTTTCCTTACATTGGCTTGGGCGAGGCGTCCGCTTTTGGCCTCCAGGCCTATCTCGCCGAGGCTCAGACCATGGCGGCCCGGTCACTTGACACCGTTCGCCAATTGTCTGAGGCGTCAGGGGTGCCTTTTGCTGCTGACACGATTGAGCGCAGCGCGGTGTTTGAGGGTATTTTGGACACAGCAACCGCCGAGGCCTGCGATCTTATCGTGATGGGGTCCCACGGACACAGCGGCGTTAAGGCCCTAATTTTGGGTAGCGAAACCCAAAAGGTGCTGACCCACAGCACCGTGCCTGTGCTGGTCATCAAGTCGTAAAACCCTTCGACGGTGGCGCTATCCGTTGCCGATTCCCCGTAAGCGCCGGACTTGCCTAGAATGTTTGACTCCAACTCAAACAACCGCTCTCTATGGCCAAGTCCGCTCCGCCCGTCTCCACCGCCGATGCTGCTCCTGAGGGGGTGATTCGTATCAGAGGCGCTCGGCAGCACACGCTGAAGAACCTCGACCTCGACATCAAGACAAACGAGTTGACTGTCGTCACGGGTCCGAGCGGGTCGGGTAAATCCAGTTTGGTTTTCGATACGTTGTTTGCAGAGGGACAGCGGCGCTACGTCGAGACGTTCTCGGCTTATGCGCGTCAATTTTTGGACCGGATGGACAAACCGGCCGTTGATCGCGTTGATGGTGTGCCACCCGCCATCGCAATCGACCAAACAAATCCGGTGCGGAGCTCGCGTTCAACGGTCGGCACCATGACCGAGCTGAACGATCACTTGAAGCTCTTGTTCGCCCGCAGCGCCAAATTGTTTGACAAAGAAACAGCGCAACCTGTTCAGCACGACAACGCCGATACCATTTTTTCAGCCATCCAAGAACGCATCCGCTCACGTCCGGACGTCAGTGATTGGCGGTTAGTGATCACCTTCCCTGTTGAGCTACCGGCAAATACCACGCCAGATGAGGTCGCGCAGTGGCTTTCAGCCAGCGGCTTCACGCGCATCCATCAACAGCGGACCCTGCGGGTTCAGGACCTGCCCAGCACCCACGCCGCCGCGACTGAGACGGCGCAGAAGAAGACGGCAAAAAAAGCCCCCAAAAAGGTAGCCGCCAAAAAGGGTGCGGTGGCCGATGACCTGCGACAGGTATTGGATGTGGTGGCCGACCGCTTCAAAGGCAGCCGTTTGGAGCGCGCACGCGCGATCGAAGCGCTCGAGGTTGCCTTAAAGCGTGGCAGCGGTAACGTCACGGTTTACGCGATGCCCGATGTTGAGGGGGCTACAGCGGACGAAGAGTCGTGGTCATATTCAAGCGGCTTGCACTGTCCGGAAAGCCGCCTGCGTTACACAAAACCCACGCCCAGTCTTTTCTCGTTCAACTCGCCAGTTGGTGCGTGTGAGACCTGTCGAGGTTTTGGTCGCGTGATCGGTGTGGATTACGGATTGGTCATTCCCAACGATAAGCTGAGTCTTCGTGCCGGCGCGATCAAGCCGATGCAGACACCCGCTTGGCAAGAGGCCCAAGATGATTTGATGCGGCACGCCGAGGTAGCCGGTATCCCGCGTGACACACCTTGGTGCAAGCTCAGCGATGCGCACAAAGATTGGGTCATCAATGGCTCGCCAAATTGGACCGGTCAGTGGAATAAGCAGTGGTTCGGCGTTAAGCGATTTTTTGAATATCTAGAGACCAAGTCTTACAAAATGCACATTCGGGTGTTGCTGTCTAAGTACCGCAGCTACACCACGTGTGGCGACTGTGGTGGTGCGCGTCTCAAGACAGAGAGCTTGTTATGGCGAATTGGCGGTAGCGCTGAGGCCCAAGCCGCCTTGCCGGCGGAGAAGCGGCACCGCCCAACAGGTGTGTTGTGGACTGCCGAACAGCTATCGGGCCTCCCCGGTCTCAATTTATTTGATTTGATGTGCCTGCCCATCGATCAGATGCTGGCGTTTTTTAAGTCCATTGAACACAGCCTAATTGATCGCTCGGATGCGGATGCGCGGGCGCAGGCTTTGTTGTTCGAGGAGATCACCACTCGCCTCAGCTACCTCTGTCGCGTGGGGCTTGGCTACCTCACGCTAGACCGCCAAAGCCGAACCCTTTCCGGCGGTGAGGTCCAGCGTATCAATCTCACGACAGCGCTTGGCACATCGCTGGTCAACACTTTGTTTGTTTTGGATGAGCCCAGCATTGGTCTTCACCCACGCGATATGGACCGCATCACCGAGGCAATGCTGCGCTTGCGTGACGCGGGTAACACGCTTGTGGTTGTTGAGCACGACCCCGCGGTGATGATGGCAGCTGACCGCGTCATCGATATGGGGCCGGGGCCAGGAGAGCGCGGCGGTGACATCGTGTTTGATGGCACCCCCGCCGAGCTCCGTCACGCCGATACGCTAACCGGGGCCTATTTGGGCAACCGCAAGCAGGTGGGGATGGGCTTCAAGCGCATGGTCAGTGAGAACACGCCGCGGTTGATTCTTGAAGACGTGTCGGCCAATAACTTACAACACATTGATGTCAACGTACCGTTGCAACGACTGGTCTGTGTGACCGGCGTGAGCGGTTCCGGTAAATCCACCCTGATTCAAGATGTTCTGGCGCCCGCCCTGATGCGCCACTTTGGTAAGCCCACTGAAACCCCAGGTACCCACAGACGTCTGTTGGGGGCCGAACAGTTGAGCGATGTCATTTTTGTTGACCAGTCGCCCATCGGTAAGACCGCACGCTCTAACCCGGTCAGCTATGTGGGGGCTTGGGATGCCTTGCGGAGCTTGTTGGCAACCGCTCCGCTGGCTCGCGAGCGCGGCTATACCGCATCAAAGTTCAGTTTCAACGGCGGTGATGGCCGTTGCCCTCTGTGCGGTGGTTCCGGGTTTGAGCATGTCGAAATGCAGTTTTTGAGCGACGTCTATTTGCGTTGCCCAGACTGCGATGGCCAGCGCTACCGTCCCGAGGTACTTGAGGTCCGATTGACCCATCACCATCCCGACGCAAAGCCAGGTGATCTGGGGCTGAACGTTGCCGATATTTTGAATCTCACCGTGGCGCAGGCGGCTCAGGTATTCGCGCAGGAGCGTGATGTGTTGCGGGCCCTTCAGCCCATCGCCGATGTCGGGCTGGACTACGTCAAGCTCGGCCAGCCAGTGCCGACTCTATCGGGCGGCGAGGCGCAGCGCTTGAAGCTGGCAGGGTATTTGGCTGAGGCCGCGAAGGGTGGCTCAAACAGTCGGCAAGCGGTGGCAAAAAAAGGTGCGCTCTTCATGTTTGATGAGCCGACAACGGGTCTTCATTTTGAGGATATCGCCAAGTTGATGCGTGCCTTGCGGCGTTTGATGGAGGCCGGGCACTCGGTACTGGTCATTGAGCA
>JALQVQ010000205.1 GCA_023260315.1 Burkholderiaceae bacterium | reverse complement strand
CAGACCCAAGCTGGTGAGCTTGACATGGCCATGACCGGTTACCCCGAAATGAGCTACGTCATTCCAGAGCTGAAGTTGATCGGCGCCCCCTACGTGGTCTCAGACTACGCGCACCTGCGCTCAGTGATTAAAAGTCCTTTTGGTCAGAAGATGGATGCGAAATTCCGAGAGAAAGGCATCCGCGTGTTGGACGTCTGGTACGAGGGTGCTCGACACACAACCGCGAACAAGCCGATCAACAGCATGGCGGATCTAAAAGGCTTGAAGATGCGTACGCCCAACGTACCGTTCTTGATTGCCTATGCGAAGGCTGTCGGCGCGACGCCAGCCCCTGTTGCATTTGCTGAGGTCTATTTGGCTCTACAAACCAAGCAGGTCGATGCGCAGGAAAATCCGCTACCAACGATCGATGCTGCCAAGCTCTATGAAGTTCAGAAACACATCGCCTTGACAGGTCACTTCATCGCCAGCTCCTCCATCCTAATGAGTGAGAAGTCCTGGGGCAAATTAACCGAAGAACAACGCAAGTGGGTTTCCGAAGCAGCAGAAGCTGGTGGTCGCGTCAGCAGTAAGCTGGTCGCCGATAAGGAGAAGAGCTTGATCGACACCTTCAAGAGTCGCGGTATTACCTTCACGCAACCAGACACTGCGCCCTTCCGCGCAGCGATGAAAGGCTATTACGACGAGCTCGAAGCCGAATTTGGCAAGGGCGAAATCCAAAAGATCATGGACGTGAAGTGAGACGTTAATGCAAGCTCAGCAAGAAATTGATCCAGAACCAGTGATCCAGCCAACCCGCTGGGAAGGCTGGGTCGCATCGATACTCATGATCGCTCTGTGTGGCGTCATTTTCTTGCAGATCCTTGGACGCTTTGGTTTTTTTCCTGGTCGCGTCTGGACTGAGGAGCTAACGCGCTGGCTGTGGGTTTGGTTGGCACTACTGGGTTGTGCCGCGACTGAGGCCCACGGTCAGCACCTCCGCATGGAGATACTCACGAGCTTTTGGTCAAGCAAAGCGCAATTCATCAGTGAAAAATTACAGCAGGTCGTTGCATTAGCCACTGTGTTGTTCTTGACTTGGTTGGGCTACAAGGGAGTCCTGAGAACTTGGTACAACGAGTCCGTCACATTACCCGTGTCCGACGCCGTGCTTTATGCCGCCCTACCCATCGCCATGCTGCTGTGGGCGCACCGAATTATTCGTCGACTAATTGCCCCATAACTTAGCAGCCCGCAATGGTACTCACTCTGTTTCTCTCGGCGTGGCTGATTCTGGTCCTACTGGGCACACCCATTGGTATGTCAATGGTGTTGGCATCACTGGGTTACTTCGCTTACGCAGGTATCGGCATAAACTTTGCCGCGCAACGCGTTGTTGACGGACTGAACAGCTTCCCAATCATTGCAGTACCGTTGTTTATCTTGGCTGCAAACATCTTCAACGCATCGGGCATAACGCGCCATATTTTCGGCTTCGCAACTTCGTTGGTTGGACACTTTAGAGGTGGCTTGGGTCATGTCAACATCCTCGCCAGTCTGTTCTTTTCAGGTATGTCGGGGTCTGCATTGGCCGACGCTGGGGGCTTGGGAAAAATCGAGGCCCGCGCCATGCAAGAAGCAGGCTACCCGCATGACCTCGCTGCCGTGTTGACATCGGTCTCTGCAATATTGGGGCCATTGGTTCCACCGAGTATTCCGATGGTCGTTTATGGCGTCGTCTCTGGGGCCTCGATTGGTGGACTATTTCTGGGTGGCATCATCCCTGGCCTGCTCTGCACCGCTGCGATGATGATCATGTTGTATCTCGTCGCCTTGCGCCGCGATCTTCCTATCGAGCCCCGCGCCACTTTCAAAGAAATTCGGCAGCGTTTAGCCAAGTCTTTTCCCGCCTTGATGACGCCTGTCGTCATTATCGGTGGCATATTCAGTGGCTTCTTTTCACCTACCGAGGCCGCTGCTGTCACAGTGGTCTACGCACTGCTGGTAAGCCGGTTCATATACAAAGAGATGAACCTATCGCGCATGTGGCAATGCCTCTACGAAACGGTAGTCGTATCCTCTAGCATCGCCTGGATCATTGGTGGTGTGTCGATGATGGGCATCGTTTTGGCGATGGAGAATGCGCCTGCGCAAATCAGTGCACTCTTCACCTCGCTAGCGGTTGGGCCGGTTAGTTTTCTCTTGCTGACCTGCGGTTTGCTGTTGATCTTGGGGTGTTTCATCGAAGTACTAGCCCTGCTTTTGGTACTGGTGCCATCCATGGTTCCGGTTGCGCTGGGCTTCGGTATTGACCCCGTACATTTCGGCGTCATCGTAATCATGACATTGATGATCGGCACGCTCACCCCACCGCTTGGCATGGTGTTATTCGTCGTCGCACAAAGCCATAATTTTCCTGTTCATAAGCTTGCCGTGGCCGTCATCCCATGGCTTGCGCCGCTCTTGATCGTGTTACTGATGATGATCCTGTGGCCGCCCATCGTGACCTTCTTGCCGCAATGGTTGATGGGTATTTGATTTATTTTGAAAGATCTTCGCATGTCATTTAGCAATCAACTCAAGGGCATCGTGCCCCCTGTCGTTACGCCTTACACCAGCGATAACCACGTCGACTTCAAAAGCCTCCGACGCGTCGTTCGTCACCTAATTGATGGGGGCGTTCACGGTCTATTTATGCTGGGCTCCACCAGTGAGTGTGTATTGCTGGGTGAGGACGAAAGACGAGCCATACTGGATTGCGCGCTTGAAGAGGTCAATGGCCAAGTACCTGTTGTGGCCGGTGTAATGGATACGGCTACCGACATGTGTTTGCGCCACGCGCGACAGGCAAAAGCCGCTGGCGTCCAGGGGCTAGTTGTGACCGCGCCCTTTTACACCCGCACCAGCCAAGCTGAGACGATCGATCACTTTCGCTTCATCAAAGACGAAATTACGCTGCCGTTGGTGGCTTACGATATTCCTGTCTGCGTTGGTCTCAAACTCCAGCGGGACACCATTCACCAAATGGTCGATGAGGGCCTGGTCGTCGCGCTGAAGGACAGCAGTGGCGACGAGGGTAACTTCCGGATGTTGCTGCGCGATTTCCAAAGTAACCCCAATTTCCGCCTGTTTACTGGGTCTGAGATTGTGGTGGATAGCGCAATTCTGGCGGGCGCCCACGGCTGTGTACCCGGCCTCGGAAATGTGGATCCCGCTGCCTATGTTCGACTGTACGACGCTGCGACAGCGGGTCGCCTCGCGGATGCAAAACGCGAACAAGAGCGCCTGATTGATTTATTCCAAATGGTTTTCTGGTCTGTCCCTGATGTCAGCCCTGGCGCGTCAGGCGTCGGTAGCTTCAAAGTCGCGATGCA